>NZ_BAAAUG010000029.1:0-51274 GCF_039533825.1 Streptomyces rectiviolaceus | reverse complement strand
TCGCGGCGGCGCGGTCGGCGATCGGCAAGCCCTACGTGTGGGGCGCCAACGGCCCGTCCGGCTTCGACTGTTCGGGCCTCACCCAGTGGTCGTACGCACAGGCGGGCGTCGGCCTGCCGCGCACCTCGCAGGCCCAGCGCTACGCGGGGCGTCAGGTGCCCCTGGCCCAGGCGCAGCCCGGTGACCTCGTGGCCTACCGCGACGACGCCAGCCACATCGGGATGTACATGGGCAACGGCCAGGTCGTGCACGCGCCCTACCCCGGAGCGCCCGTGCGCTACGACCCGGTCGGCATGATGCCGGTCTCATCGGTGACGCGGATCTGACCGGCGGCCCGCCGCCCGCTGCCCGTACGATCTGAAACGTGGCTGGTCGCGGGCGTGGGTCGTGGGTCCTTGGAATCTGTGTCGCCCTGCTCGTCGGGTGCGGCGGTCCGCCCGCGCCCGACGCCGCGCCCGGAGACGTGCGCCGGCTGCTCGACCGGCGCGCGGACGCGCTGCTCGACCGGGACGCGAAGGAGTACCGCGCGACGGGCCGCGATGCCGAGGCCGCCGAGGTCTACGACAACCTGCGCGAGGTCCCGCTCGAGTCCTGGCAGTACCGCCTGACCGCCTTCAGGCGGGACGGCGAGCGGGCCACGGCGACCGCGGACCTGCGGTACCGCATCAAGGGCTACGACAGCGAGCCGCTGACCACCTCGCGTCTGCTGACGCTGGAGGAGCGCGAAGGACGGTGGTACGTCGCCGCTGAGCGCCCCGCGAAGAAGGCCACGGAGCAACTCTGGGACCAGGGGCCCGTCACGTCCGTACGGGGCGCTCACAGCCTTGTGCTCGGCATCGGGCGCAGCGAGCGGGACGAGACGACGCTGCGCGGGTACGCGGAACTCGCCGACCGCGCGGTTCCCCTGGTGCGGGGCGCCTGGCCGGGCAAGTGGCCGCAGCGGGTCGTCGTCCTTGTGCCCAGGTCCCTGGACGGCATGGCCGGGCTGCTCGGGGCGCCGGCTTCCGGGTATCAGGGGATCGCGGCGGTGACCACGGGGGAGACGGGCGGCTCCGGTGAGGCACCCGCGGACCGGATCATCGTCAACCCCGAGGCGTACGGCGTCCTCGGCGACTTCGGCAAGCAGGTCGTCCTCACCCATGAGACGACCCATGTCGCGACCCGCGCGCACACCTCACCGGCGACCCCCCTGTGGCTCTCCGAAGGCCTCGCCGACTGGGTGGGCTACCGCGGCACGGGCCGCACCCCCGCGCAGGCGGCCCCCGAACTGCGCCGTGCCGTCCAGCGGGGCCAACTGCCCGGCGCGCTCCCCGAGGACGGTGCCTTCGGCTTCAGCGGGGACGCCGGTGAGCTGGCCCAGGCGTACGAAGGGTCGTGGCTGGCCTGCCGGATGATCGCGGACCAGTGGGGCGAGGCGAAGCTGACGGGCTTCTACGAAGCGGTCGGCGCGCACAAGAAGCGGCCGGGGGCCTTGGAGGACGCGCTGCGGGACGTCCTGGACGTCACTCCTGAGAAGTTCACGGCGCGGTGGCGTACGTATCTGCGCTCGGAGCTCGGCTGACCTCACCGGGCGCCGACGCGCGCTCGGCGGCCCGGGGTTCGGACACCGTCTGCCGCCACAGGTTCCGGCAGGCGATCAGCGCCGCCGCGACGAGCAGACCATTGCGTACGAAGAGCAGGGCGATGCCCAGCGGATCGCTCGCCACCACGTGCGAGAACCAGATCGGGAACTCCAGGAACGTGACGAACGTGGCCGCGAGCACCAGGCGCGCGGGCAGCACCATGCGGCTCGCACGGAACGCCAGGCACACGGCGGCGGCCCCGACCAGCCACAGGAGGTACTGCGGGCTGATCACGCGGCTCGTGGCCGTGAAGAGCAGGACGGCGACGAAGGCCGCGTCGGCGACCGTGCTCGCCGACCAGGCACGCGCGCGCAGCCGCCACACGACGAGCCAGCAGAAGGCCGCAAGCGAAAGCCCCTGCGCCACCGTGCTGACCAGCGTGACGTACGGGCCGAGGAACTCCACCGAGCCGTAGTTGAGCTGCACGTCGCCCTGCCAGCCGAGGTGGCGTGCGACATGGAAGACGAGCGCGCCGAGCGACTCGACCTCGGTGCCGCGGTCGCGCTGGAAGGTCAGGAAGGCGAGCGCGCCGGGCATCGTCACCAGGAAGGCGAGGGTCAGACCGGCGGCGGTGGCGACCGCCGCGCCCCAGGAACTCCGGGTGGCACGCGCGCGTGGCATGCCGATGAGCAGCAGGGCGGGCCACACCTTGAGCAGCGCGCCGAACCCCGCGAGCGCGCCCATCGTGCGGGGGTGCCGCGCCCCGGCGAGCAGCGCGGCGACCGCGACGGCCGTCACCATCACGTCGTAACGGGCGTACACGGTCGGCCCGAGCAGCGCCACGCCCACGACCCATACCCAGGCTCCCCGCAGGGACTTGCCGGGCCTCAGGCCCGCGTACAGGAGCAGCCCGCAGGCGAGCGCGTCGGCGAGGAAGGCGAGCACGAAGAAGGCCGACGCGTAGCCGACGAAGGGCAGCAGGGCGGGGGAGAGGATCGCGAGGGCCGCGGCAGGCGGGTACTGCCAGGTGACGTCGTCGAGCGGGAAGGTGCCGGTGCGCAGGACCTCGTACCAGCCCTGGTAGATGACGGAGACGTCGCTGGTCACGTCGGGGCCTGGGGCGGTGAGCACCTTGAAGACGCAGAGCAGCAGCACTGTCCTGGTCAGGACCCACACGGTCAGGATCCGCGCCACGCACACCACGCCCCTTTTCGGATACTTCATTGTGGTTCGGTGAGCCATGATGCCGGGCGCGGCTGTGAATGGGCCACGAGGCGGGGCCGTCCGGGAGCCGAGGCCGTTCCACGCTCTCGCGGGCTTTCGGTACTGTCGGCGACGATGCACAAGACCCTGATCGTCACGAACGACTTCCCGCCCAGGCCCGGTGGCATCCAGGCGTTCCTGCACAACATGGCGCTGCGCCTGGACCCCGAGCAGCTCGTCGTCTACGCCTCCACATGGAAGCGGGGGCGAGAGGGCGCCGAAGCGACGGCCGCCTTCGACGCGGAGCAACCCTTCAAGGTCGTACGCGACCCCACGACGATGCTGCTGCCGACCCCGCGCGTCACGCGGCGCGCGGTCTCGCTCCTGCGGGAACACGGCTGTGAGTCGGTGTGGTTCGGGGCGGCGGCGCCCCTGGGGCTCATGTCGCCCGCGCTGCGGAAGGCGGGCGCGAGGCGCCTTGTCGCCACGACACACGGGCACGAGGCGGGGTGGGCGCAGCTGCCCGCGTCACGCCAACTGCTCCGCCGTATCGGCGATTCGACGGACACGATCACCTATCTGGGTGAGTACACGCGCTCGCGCATCGCCGCGGCGCTTACGCCTGCGGCGGCGGGGCGGATGGTCCAACTGCCGCCGGGCGTCGACGAGAAGACGTTCCACCCTGGATCGGGCGGGGACGCGGTGCGGGCCCGCCTGGGGCTGACCGACCGGCCGGTCGTGGTGTGTGTCTCGCGCCTTGTGCCGCGCAAGGGGCAGGACACGTTGATTCTGGCCATGCCCCGGATCCTGGCGGCGGAGCCGGATGCGGTGCTCCTCGTGGTGGGCGGCGGGCCTTACGAGAAGGAGCTGCGGAAGCTGGCCGCCGAGACACGGGTCTCGGACTCTGTCCGCTTCACCGGGGCGGTGCCTTGGGAGGAACTCCCCGCGCACTACGGCGCCGGGGACGTCTTCGCGATGCCGTGCAGGACCCGGCGCGGGGGCCTTGACGTCGAGGGCCTCGGGATCGTCTACCTGGAGGCTTCGGCGACCGGCCTCCCGGTCGTGGCCGGGGACTCCGGCGGGGCGCCGGACGCGGTGCTTGACGGTGAGACGGGGTGGGTCGTCCGGGGCGGCTCGCCTGAGGCGGCGGCGGACCGGATCGTCACCCTGCTCGGCGACGCGGAGTTGCGGCAGCGGATGGGGGAGCGGGGCCGGGAGTGGGTGGAGGAGAAGTGGCGCTGGGATCTCCTGGCGGAGAGGCTGCGGGAGTTGCTGTAGCGCCTAATGGGTTGCCGCTGGGGGTTGTTGCGCGACTGACGGCCGTCACGGGCTGAGCGCGCAGTTCCCCGCGCCCCTTAAGGGGCGCGGGGAACTGCGCGAGCAACCAGCCACGACCAGAAGTCGCGAAGAGAACAGTGCCCCCACGGCGAGTGGGCGGCCCCGCAAACGCTACCCGCGGTAAATCGCCTCGATCTCGTCCGCGTAGTCCTTCGCCACAACATTCCGCTTCAGCTTCAGCGAAGGCGTCAGGTGCCCCGACTCCTCGGTGAACTGCGAACCGAGAACCCGGAACTTGCGCACCGACTCCGCCTTGGAGACCGCCGCGTTGCCGTCGTCCACCGCGCTCTGGATCTCCGCGAGGAAGTCCACGTCCTCCCGCAGGGAAGCAGCCGTGGAGCCTGCGGGCTTTCCATGGTCCAGGGCCCAGCGGCCCACAAACTCGTCGTCCACCGTGACGAGCGCGCCCACGAAGGGGCGGCCGTCGCCCACGACCATGCACTCCGCGACAAGCGCGTGCGCGCGGATGCGGTCCTCGATCACCGCGGGAGCGACGTTCTTGCCGCCCGCCGTCACGATGATCTCCTTCTTGCGGCCGGTGATCCGGAGGTAGCCGTCCTCGTCGAGCGTGCCGATGTCACCGGTGTGGAACCAGCCGTCGGCCAGCGCCTCTTCGGTCGCGCCCTTGTTGTTCCAGTACTCCGTGAACAGGTGCTCGCCGTGCAGCAGCACCTCGCCGTCGTCGGCGATCCGGACGACCGAGCCGGGCAGCGGCTGGCCGACCGTGCCGATCTTCTGGCGGTCCCA
This sequence comes from Streptomyces rectiviolaceus, assembly GCF_039533825.1. Taxonomy (NCBI): domain Bacteria; kingdom Bacillati; phylum Actinomycetota; class Actinomycetes; order Kitasatosporales; family Streptomycetaceae; genus Streptomyces; species Streptomyces rectiviolaceus. The sequence goes on along the minus strand of NZ_BAAAUG010000029.1, from coordinate 46,424 downwards.
GGGGTTGAAGGCGGTGGCAGCGCACGACTCCGTCAGGCCGTAGCCCTCAAGGACCGTGAAGCCGATGCCGCGGAAGAAGTGGCCAAGGCGCTCGCCGAGCGGCGCGCCGCCCGAGATCGCGTACTCGCCGCGCCCGCCGAGGACGGCCCGCAGCTTGCTGTAGACCAGCTTGTCGAACGTCTTGTACTTGATCTTCAGGCCGAGCGAGGGGCCGCTCGGGGTGTCGAGCGCGCGGCTGTACGCGATCGCCGTGTCCGCGGCCTTGTCGAAGATCTTGCCCTTGCCGTCGGCCTGCGCCTTGGCGCGCGCCGAGTTGTAGACCTTCTCGAAGACGCGCGGGACGCCGAGGATCATGGTCGGCCGGAACGACGCAAGCTCGTCCGTGAGGTTCTTGACGTCGGGCGCGTGGCCCAGCTTGATCGGCGCCATCAGCGCGGCGACCTCAACCAGGCGGCCGAAGACATGGGCGACGGGGAGGAAGAGGAGGACGGAGCACTCGCCGGTGCGGAAGAGCGGCTTGAGGCGCTCCACCACGTTTCCGCACTCCGCGAAGAAGCTGCGGTGCGTGAGGACGCAGCCCTTGGGGCGGCCGGTGGTGCCCGAGGTGTAGACGATGGTGGCCGGGTCGTCGGCGCCCGCGACCGCGCCGCGCTCGTCGACGGTCTCCTCGGAGACGTCGGCGCCCGCGCGGTTCAGCTCGTCGACGCCGCCGCGGTCGATCTGCCAGACGTTGACCAGGTCGGGAAGCCGGTCGCGCACGGAGTCGACGGCGGCGGTGTGCGCGTCGAGCTCTACGACGATGGCCACGGCGCCGGAGTCACCGAGGATCCACTGGATCTGCTCGGCCGAGCTCGTCTCGTACACCGGCACGGTGACCGCGCCCGCGCTCCAGATCGCGAAGTCGAGGAGCGTCCACTCGTAGCGGGTGCGGGACATCAGGGCGACGCGGTCGCCGGGGTGCACTCCGGAGGCGATGAGTCCCTTGGCGGCGGCGCGCACCTCGGCGAGGAAGGTCTTGGCGTTGACGTCCTGCCAGGCGCCGTTCACCTTGCGGCCGATGACGGCGACGTCCGGGTGCTGCGCGGCATTTCTGCGGACGATGTCGGTCAGATTGCCGTCCGCGGGGACCTCGTACAGGGCCGGAAGGCTGAACTCGCGCAAGACTGCTGCTCCTACATAGGGCGCCGGCGCCACGACGTTGTGCGATGCGACGGTGCGGTCCAAGATCGGGCAGGTGCTCCGTGGGAATGGGGGGGGAGAAGGCTGGAGCACTACTGGACTGCCCGGACGTTACCCATGGGTATGGCTTGTTCGGTAGGGGGTCCGGGCCAGATGTTCGCTGCGTCACACGTCGTTGTGGTCTGAACCGCACAGTACGCCACGCCATTCCCGACTCGGAAGTAACCGCAGGTCCGCCCCCTTCTCCATGCTTCTCGGGGCCTCTACCCACGTTTGCCCGCTCGTTCTAGGGTGATCGGCATGCCAGGTTTCCGGGTCAATGTGGTCAGTGACGTGCACGGCAACACAAAGGATCTCGCCCGCGCGGGCGAGGGAGCCGACGCGCTCATCTGTCTCGGCGACCTGGTGCTCTTCCTCGACTACGCCGACCACACGCGCGGCATCTTCCCCGACCTCTTCGGCAAGGAGAACGCCGACCGCCTGGTCGAGCTGCGCACCGACCGCCGCTTCGAGGAGGCCAGGGAGCTTGGCGCGCGACTCTGGGCGGGCATAGACCGCGGTCCTGCCATCGAGAGCGCGGTGCGCAAGCAGTACGCCGAGATGTTCGCCGCCTTCCCCACTCCGACGTACGCCACCTACGGCAATGTCGACATGCCGACCCTGTGGCCCGAGTACGCGGGCCCCGGCACCACCGTCCTCGACGGCGGGCGGGCCGAGATCGGCGGCCGGGTCTTCGGGTTCGTCGGCGGCGGCCTTCGCACGCCCATGCGGACGCCCTACGAGATCAGCGACGAGGAGTACGCGGCCAAGGTCGAGGCCGTCGGCGAGGTCGACGTGCTCTGCACACACATCCCGCCGGACATCCCCGAGCTCGTGTACGACACCGTCGCGCGCCGCTTCGAACGCGGCAGCCGCGCGCTGCTCGCGGCCATTCACAAGACCCGCCCGAGGTACGCACTTTTCGGCCACGTCCATCAACCGCTCACCCGGCGGATGCGGGTCGGAGCGACCGAGTGTGTGAACGTGGGGCACTTCGCGAGCTCGGGCAGGCCGTGGGCCCTGGAGTGGTGATGGTGGGCCACTTCGTGCGCGGTAGCCTTCACGCGTCACACACGTAGACACCACCCCCCGTACCTGACCGCATCTGGAGGAGCCACAGCGATGGCGGAACACACCAGCTCGAGCATCACGATCGAGGCGGCACCGGCCGAGGTGATGGGAGTGATCGCCGACTTCGCGCGCTACCCGGACTGGACGGGTGAGGTGAAGGAGGCCGAGGTGCTCGACACCGACGACCAGGGCCGCGCCAAGCAGGTCCGCCTCGTCATGGACGCGGGCGCGATCAAGGACGACCAGACCCTCGGGTACACGTGGACCGGCGAGAACGAGGTCAGCTGGACCCTCGTCAAGTCGCAGATGCTGCGGTCGCTCGACGGGTCGTACCTCCTGAAGCCCGCGGGGACCGGCACGGAGGTCACGTACAAGCTGATCGTCGACGTCAAGATCCCCATGCTCGGGATGATCAAGCGCAAGGCGGAGAAGGTCATCATCGACCGGGCGCTCGCGGGTCTCAAGAAGCGAGTGGAGTCCGGTCCCCAGGACTGATTACCGCGGAGCGACGGGCGGGCGGGAGGGAGAGATCGCCGCGAAGCGGCGGCCCGAACTCACGTACCGTTCACCCTTATGCGCACCCTCCTCGTCACCGGCCCCGGCGGCTCGGGCAGAACCACCGTCGCCGCGGCCACCGCACTGTCCGCGGCGAGCGAGGGGCACCGGACCCTGCTGATCTCCGCCGACCGCGTCGACACCCTCGGCGCGGAACACGCGAACCTCACCGTCCGGAGACTGACCCCCGGCGAAGAGTTCCGGGACGACCTCCTGGCCCTGCAGCAGCGCGCGGGATCCGCGCTCGACCTGCTCGGCGCCGGACGCCTCGAGGGCGAGGAACTCACCCCGCTGCCCGGCAGCGACGAGCTGGCTCTGCTGAGGGCCCTGCGCGACGCCGGGCAGGGCGGCGCGTACGACACCGTGGTGGTGGACCTGCCCCCGGTGCCCCGCGTCCTCGCGGTCCTCGCGCTCCCCGAGCAGCTCCGCCGCTATCTCCGCAGGCTGCTGCCGGCCGAGCGGGACGCGGCCCGCCCGCTGCGGCCCATCCTCGGCCGTATCGCGGGCGTCCCGATGCCCGCGGCCTGGCTGTACGAGACCGCGGCCCGCTGGGACATCGAACTCGCCGCCGCCCAGGCCGTGATCGAGGCCCCGGGCACGACCGTCCGCCTCGTCGCAGAGCCGGGCCACGCGGGCGCCGACGCGGTACGCGCCGCCGCCACCGGCCTCGCCCTGCAGGGCCTGCGCACCGACGCCCTGCACGCCAGCCGGGTCCTGCCCGACGACACCGCCGACACCTGGTTCGCGGGGCTCATCGCCCAGCAGCGCAAGACGCTGGCCGAGTGGCAGGAGACGTACGGCGAAGGCCTCGGCCCGCTCCCGCACCTGGGGCACGATCCGCGCGGCGCCGACGACCTGGCCGCCCTGGGCGTGCCCGCTCCCGGCGCGGCCCCGGAGCCCGTGAAGTGGCCCGTCTCCGACGCCCTCGCGGACGACGGCGTCCTGATCTGGCACATCCCGCTCCCCGGAGTCGTACGCGAAGAGCTCGGGCTCATACGGCGCGGTGACGAACTGGTCGTCACCGCGGGTCCCTTCCGGCGCATCGTCACCCTGCCGTCCGCCCTGCGCCGCTGCACCGTCGCCGGCGCCGGACTGCGCGACGGCGAGCTGCGGGTGCGGTTCGCGCCCGACCCCGATCTGTGGCCGCAGACACGGTGAACGGGCAACCGCCGTTCGGGTAACGTCGAGAGTACGAATCCTTAGCCGCCCTCCGCAGGAGTCTGTCCGTCATGAGTGAAGCCACCGAGCGCGAAGCGCCCGAACCTGAAGCGGCCGACACCGACGCCGACGCGTGGCAGAAGGCGTGCGCCGAAGACCTCGCGGCGGAGAAGGCCCGGCGCCGTGCCCAGTACGGGCCGCCGCCCGGATCGGCCGGAGAGGAGCTGCGCAAGCTCGTCGACGCCGTCTCGGAGAAGCTGACCGGACTCCAGGGTCCGCTGTTCGGCGCGGTCGCGCAGGGCGCCGTCGAGCAGACCGTGAAGCAGGTCGTCCAGCAGGCGAAGGCCGCCGTCGAACCGGTCATCGAGCGCAACCCCGACGTCTTCGACCACCTGGCCGCCGCGGGCAGTGAACTGCTCGCCGCCTACCGCTCCGCGGTCGAGGGCCAGGAGGGCCGCTGGACCCGCGGCGGCGACGCGTCGAAGGGCCCCGACCCGCGCGACGAGGGCCCCGGTCCCGCCGAACACATCGACTTGGACTGAGCCCCCCTCGGGTACGGTTGCCCGTAGCGGGGCTCGACCGAAACTGAGGGACACATGGGACTCACCATCGGCGTCGATATCGGCGGCACAAAGATCGCGGCCGGAGTGGTCGACGAAGAGGGCACCATTCTCGACACCCACAAGGTGCCCACGCCGCCGACCGCCGAAGGCATCGTGGACGCGATCTGTGCCGCCGTCTCCGGGGCCGGCAAGGGGAACGACGTGGAGGCCGTCGGCATCGGCGCCGCCGGTTACGTCGACGACAAGCGCGCCACCGTTCTCTTCGCACCGAACATCGACTGGCGCCACGAGCCGCTGAAGGACAAGGTCGAGCAGCGGGTCGGCATGCCGGTCGTCGTGGAGAACGACGCGAACGCCGCGGCCTGGGGCGAGTACCGCTTCGGCGCGGGCCAGGGCCACGAGGACGTCATCGTCATCACGCTGGGCACGGGCCTCGGCGGCGGCGTGATCATCGGCAACAAGCTGCGGCGCGGACGCTTCGGCGTGGCCGCCGAGTTCGGGCACATCCGTGTGGTGCCCGACGGTCTGCTGTGCGGCTGCGGGAGCCAGGGCTGCTGGGAGCAGTACGCGTCGGGCCGCGCCCTCGTCCGGTACGGACAGCAGCGGGCCAACGCGACGCCGGAGGCCGCGGAGATTCTCCTCGGGCTCGGCGACGGCACGGTCGAGGGCATCCAGGGCAAGCACATCAGCGAGGCGGCCCGGCAGGGTGACCCCGTCGCCGTCGACTCCTACCGCGAACTGGCCCGCTGGGCCGGAGCGGGCCTTGCCGACCTGGCCTCGCTCTTCGACCCCTCCGCGTTCATCGTGGGCGGCGGGCTCTCCGACGAGGGCGAGCTGGTGCTCGACCCGATCCGGAAGTCCTTCCGGCGCTGGCTCATCGGCGGGCAGTGGCGTCCGCACGCGCAGGTCCTCGCCGCCCAGCTGGGCAACAAGGCGGGGCTCGTGGGCGCGGCCGACCTGGCTCGCCAGGGGTAGTTCCCGCCCGATCCCGCATCTCGTACGAGGCCCGCTGTCCCCTTCCGGGGCGGCGGGCCTCGTCGTGGCGGCACCCCGCAGCGCGTATCTTGATCCCCATGGTGACGCTGCCCAACTCCCGGACCGAAGACGACGGTTCAGCCGTGGTCCGGGTGCTCAGTTACAACATCCGGTCCATGCGGGACGACACCGACGCGCTGGCCCGGGTCATCGCCGCCTGCGCGCCCGACCTCGTACTCGTGCAGGAAGCGCCCCGCTTCTTCCGGTGGCGCAAGAAGCTGGCGCGGCTCGCCCGCGCCGCCGATCTCGTGATGCTCTCGGGCGGTGCCACCGCGTCGGGGCCCGCGCTGCTCTGCTCGCTGCGCGCCACCGTCGAGCGGACCGAGGACGTGCTCCTTCCGCTGACGCCAGGCCTGCACCGGCGCGGCTTCGCGACCGCCGTCGTACGGTTCGGTGGCGCCAGGCTCGGCGTCCTGAGCTGTCACTTGAGCCTGCAGAGCGACGAGCGGTACGCACAGGGCGGGATGCTGCTCGACCGGCTCGCCGGGCTCGGCGTGGAGCACGCCGTCGCGGGCGGCGACCTCAATGACGGGCCCAAGGGCCGTACGTTCCGCAGGCTCGCCTCGGAGCTGCGGGACTGCTGGGCGACCGCGCCCTGGGGCGGCGAGAACACCTCGACACCGGGGGACCCGCATCAGCGCATCGACGCGATCTTCGCCACGCCGGGGGTCGAGATCCTCGGCTGCGGTGTGCCGCCGGAGCTCGACGGGGTGAGCGAGGCGGATCTGCGGGCGGCCACCGACCATCTGCCGGTGCTCGCCGCCCTCAGGATTCCCGCCGCCCAGGGAGCGGCGCGCGCCTAGACCACCGCGCCGCGGCCCGGGTCGTCGTCCTCTTCGTCGTCACCCTTCATCCGCGACACGAGCGTGCCGAAGCCGCCGAGGAAGCCGCCGATGCTGAGGGTGGCAAGCCACCACGTCATCTGCCAGCCGAGCAGCACCGCGAGCAGCATCAGGACCGGGCCGCCGAGCACGGCGAGCCAGGCGAACTTCGCCGTGACGTCCGCGGCGGGCAGCGGCGGGGGCTCCGGCGGGACGAAGTGGCCCTCGTCGTCCGCGCCCAGGTCGTCGTCCGACGCCTCGGGCGCGTCATAGTCACGCGGGCCGCCGCCCACGCCGGGGGCGAAGGAGACGGAGCCGCCCAGGCTCTTCTTGGACCCGGAGTCGTCCGGGTCGTCGGGGGCGGTGGCGTTCTTGGCTTCCCCTGAGGCCGGCTCCGGGGTGTCGTTCGTCTCCGGCTCGAGCAGCGCCAGGTCCTCGACGGACTTGAACGGCTTGGCGCCGGGCGGGTCCGCCGGCTCCTGGCCGTACCCCGCGACGATCGCCTGCCAGGCCGCGTCCTCGTCGAGCGGCAGCCCCTCGGAGGGCTCCTGCCGCTTCTCCGGCTCGCGGCTCTCGTCGCCGTCGGGTTCGATTCGGTCCTGCTCAGCCACCGGTGGCCGTCCCTTCCTTACCGACACTGGGGGCGAGCCGGCCGATGAACGCGTAGCTCTCCTCGAAGATCCGGTCCGCATCGTGGTCCAACGTCGCGACGTGGTAACTCTGTTCCAGGATGGTCTCGGTGACGTCCGTGGACGACACCCGGCCGAGGATCCTGGCCGAGTCGGCGGGCGGCACCACGTGGTCCTGCGGGCTGTGCAGCAGCAGCAACGGCTGCGTCACCTGCGGCAGTTCACGGTCGAGCCGCTGGAAGAACCGGCGCAACGAGTACGCCGCGTGCAGCGGGACCCGGTCGTACGCGAGCTCCTCCGAGCCCTCCAGGGCGATGTCGCTGGAGATGCCCGGCGTCGTGGGCACCAGATGCCGGGCGAGCGGCAGCGCGTGCGCGGCCAGGCCGTGCACCTTGTTCGCCGGGTTCACCAGGACGATGCCCCGCACCTCGTCGCCGTGCTTGGCGGCAAGACGCAGCGCGAGCGCGCCGCCCATGGAGAGGCCGAAGACGAAGACCTCCGTGCAGCGCTCCTGGAGCCCGCGCAGCTCGCGCTCCACCTCCGCGTACCAGTCCTGCCAGCCGGTGACCTGGAGGTCCTCCCAGCGTGTGCCGTGCCCGGGCAGCAGCGGGAGCGAGACGGTCAGACCCCGCTCCGCGAGGTACTCCGCCCAGGGGCGCAGGGACTGAGGGGATCCGGTGAAGCCGTGACAGAGGAGGACGCCGACCTCGCCGCCCTCGTGGCGGTACGGCTCGGCTCCGGGGAGGACCGGCACTTCGGTCTCCTTCGTGAGATGTGGCTGCGGGGTGGGAGTACTTCACCGTACGCGACCGGACTGACACCGACCAGGGTCGTCGGGCCCTTTGGGCTTACCGCGGGTTAAGGTCTGATCCACACATAACAGGAGGCACACGGTTTGATCTACGGCGCAATGAAGGTCGCCATCGGAGGGCCGCTGAAGCTCGGCTTCAGGCCCTGGGTGGAAGGCCTTGAGAACGTACCCGCCGAGGGACCGGCCATCCTGGCGAGCAACCATCTCTCCTTCTCGGACTCCTTTTTCCTGCCCGCCGTCCTCGACCGCAAGGTCACCTTCATCGCGAAGGCGGAGTACTTCACGTCTCCGGGCGTGAAGGGCAAGCTCACGGCGGCCTTCTTCAAGGGAGTGGGCCAGCTGCCCGTGGACCGCTCCGGCGGACGCGGCGCGGGCGAGGCCGCCATCAAGAGCGGCATCGAGGTACTGGAGCGCGGTGAGCTCTTCGGCATCTACCCGGAAGGCACGCGTTCGCCCGACGGGAGGCTCTACCGTGGCAAGCCCGGCGGCCTCGCGCGCGTGGCCCTCGCGACCGGGGCGCCCGTGCTCCCCGTGGCGATGATCGACACGGAGAAGATCCAGCCGCCCGGCAAGGTGGTGCCGAAGCTGATGCGGCCCGGCATCAAGATCGGCAAGCCGCTCGACTTCCGCCGGTACCACGGCATGGAGCACGACCGGTTCGTCCTGCGGGCGCTGACCGACGAGGTCATGTACGAGATCATGAAGCTGTCCGGCCAGGAGTACGTGGACGAGTACGCGACGGCCGCCAAGCGCCGCCTCTCGGACGCGGCGAAGGCCGAGAAGGAAGCGGAGAAGAAGGCGGAGAAGGCGGCCGCGGCGGCCGAGAAGGAACGGTCCGGCGCGTAATCGCGTCGCTTCAGGGGTGAGTGGTGCAAGGGGAGCCGGCCTGGGTCCCCAAGGGGTGGGGGACATGACCAAGCGCGTACGCGTCATGAGGATGTCGGTCGAGCAGCCGCTGTGGCGTGCGCTGACCGGCTACCGCGTACTGACGATGCTGTACGCGATCGGCCTCTTCGTGGCCGCGCACGAGAAGTTCGACCGCCCCTGGGTGGCCATCGCGTACTACGTGGTGCTCGCCGGCTGGACCATCGGCACGCTGCCGAAGGTCGCGAACGCCGCGAACTGCACCAAGCGGTTCCTGATCACCGACCTGACCATCGCGCTGGTCGGCATCCTGCTCACGCCGGTCGCCGACTCGCACCAGCGGATCGTCCACGACGGCCCGACGCTGCCGTCGATATGGACGGCGGGCGCGGTGCTCGCGTTCGCGATCAAGGGCGGCTGGCGGTGGGCCGCCTTCGCGTCGGCGCTCGTCGGCGTCGCCAACATCGCGCAGCGCGGCAGGCCCACCCAGGACACGCTGCACAACGTCCTGCTCGTCTGCATCGCGTCCATCGCCATCGGATACGTCGTCGAGGTGGCCCGCGCTTCCGAGCGCACCCTCGCCCGCGCCCTGGAGATCGAGGCCGCGACCCGCGAGCGGGAGCGCCTCGCCCGCGACATCCACGACAGCGTGCTCCAGGTCCTCGCGATGGTGCAGCGGCGCGGCAGCGCGCTCGGCGGCGAGGCGGCGGAGCTCGGCAAGATGGCGGGCGAGCAGGAGGTCGCGCTGCGCACGCTGGTGGCGGGCGGTCTGGTCCGTACGTCGCACGAGTCGGAGGACGCCTCGCTGGGGGCCGTCGTCCGCGCGGTGGACGAGCCGGACGGCGACGCCGACGACGGAGACATCTGTGACCTGCGGTCGCTGCTCTTCCCGTACGCGGGCGCCCGGGTGACCCTCTCGGAGCCGGGCGCTCCGGTCACCCTTGAGCCGAAGGCCGCGCGGGAACTGGCCGCCGCGGTCGCCGCCGCCCTGGACAACGTCCACCGGCACGCGGGCCCGGACGCCGCGGCCTGGATCCTGGTCGAGGACGAGCCGGACGCCGTGATCGTGACGGTGCGGGACGACGGCCCCGGCATCCCCGAGGGGCGGCTCGCGGAGGCCGAGGGGGAGGGGCGGCTCGGTGTCGCCCTGTCGATCCGGGGGCGTCTGCGGGACATCGGGGGCACGGCCGAGCTGATCTCGGTGCCGGGCCAGGGCACGGAAGTAGAACTGAGAGTCCCACGGGGGAAGGCAGGAAAGGAACGATGAACGAGCAGCAACTGCGGGATGCCGACGGCGGCAAGGACCCGGTCAAGGTCATGGTCGTCGACGACCACCCGATGTGGCGGGACGCCGTCGCCCGCGACCTCGCCGAGGCCGGCTTCGACGTGGTCGCCACGGCGGGCGACGGAGAGCAGGCCGTGCGCCGCGCGCAGGCCGCCGCACCCGACGTCGTCGTACTCGACCTGAACCTGCCCCTGAAACCGGGCGTCCAGGTCTGCAAGGAGCTCGTCGCCGCCAACCCCGCCCTGCGCGTGCTCGTCCTCTCGGCCAGCGGCGAGCACGCCGACGTCCTGGAGGCGGTCAAGTCCGGCGCCACCGGCTATCTCCTGAAGTCGGCGTCCACCGCCGAGCTGACCGACGCGGTGCGCCGCACGGCCGTCGGCGACACGGTCTTCACGCCGGGCCTCGCGGGCCTCGTCCTCGGCGAATACCGCCGCCTGGCATCCGATCCGGCGCCCGGCGCCCCGGACGACCCGAAGGCCCCGCAGCTCACCGACCGCGAGACCGAGGTGCTCCGCCTCGTCGCCAAGGGACTGAGCTACAAGCAGATCGCCGAGCGCCTGGTCATCTCGCACCGCACCGTGCAGAACCACGTGCAGAACACCCTGGGCAAGCTCCAGTTGCACAACCGCGTGGAGCTCGTGCGGTACGCGATCGAGCGGGGTCTCGACGACGCCTGACCCCTCATAAGGGTGAACCCGCATGATCAACTCCCCTGTACCGGACAGGAATTGACCGTCCGCACCGTCCCTGAGTGACCTGGATCACCATTAGCGTGACTCGTAATCAGGTCACTGAGGGAAGGGACTTTTCCATGCGGGTCGGAGTACTGACCGGAGGCGGCGACTGCCCCGGACTCAACGCCGTCATCCGGGGCGTCGTCCGCAAGGGCGTGCAGGAGTACGGCTATGACTTCGTCGGCTTCCGGGACGGCTGGCGCGGTCCACTGGAGGGCGACACCGTCCAGCTCGACATCCCGGCCGTGCGGGGCATCCTGCCCCGGGGCGGCACCATCCTCGGATCCTCGCGCACCAACCCGCTCAAGGCGGAGAACGGCGTCCGCCGGATCAAGGAGAACCTCGCGAAGTACGAGGTCGAGTCCCTCATCGCGATCGGCGGCGAGGACACCCTCGGCGTCGCCGCGCGGCTCACCGACGAGTACGGCATCAATGTCGTCGGCGTACCGAAGACCATCGACAACGACCTGTCCGCCACGGACTACACCTTCGGCTTCGACACCGCGGTGGGCATCGCCACCGAGGCGATCGACCGCCTTCACACCACCGCCGAGTCGCACATGCGGGTCCTGGTCTGCGAGGTCATGGGGCGGCACGCGGGGTGGATCGCGCTGCACTCCGGGCTCGCGGGCGGCGCGAACGTCATCCTCATCCCCGAGCAGCGCTTCGACGTCGACCAGGTGTGTGCCTGGGTGACCTCGCGCTTCAAGGCGTCGTACGCGCCGATCGTCGTCGTCGCGGAAGGGGCCATGCCCAAGGACGGCGAGATGGTCCTGAAGGACGGGACGCAGGACTCCTTCGGGCATGTGCGGCTCTCGGGCGTGGGGGAGTGGCTGGCCAAGGAGATCGAGGGGCGGACCGGCAAGGAGGCAAGGACCACCGTCCTCGGGCACGTCCAGCGCGGCGGGACGCCCAGCGCCTTCGACCGGTGGCTGGCCACGCGCTTCGGGCTGCACGCCATCGAGGCCGTGCGGGACGGCGACTTCGGGAAGATGGTCGCGCTGCAGGGGACGGACATCGTGCGGGTTCCGATCGCCGAGGCGACGGCCCGTCTGAAGACGGTGGATCCGAAGCTGTACGCCGAGGTCGGGGTGTTCTTCGGCTGATGTCCTTCGGCTGAGCCGGGCGACTCGGTGGGACGCCCGGTGGAACGGCCCCGGTTTCCGGGTGCCGTCCCACCGGGTGGTACATAGACTCGCCGCATGGAGATCCTCGCCTTCGGCGTGCAGGCCGATGAGAAGCCGCTGATCGAGAGGGCCTTCGAGGGGCACCACGACGTTCGCTGCCTGGACGTCTTCCTCACCGAGGACACCGCCCCCATCGCGGCCGGGTACGAGACCGTGTCCACCAGCGTCAACGCCGATCTCGGCAACCGCGTCCTGCAGACCCTCGCCGCGGGCGGGACGCAGATGATCGCCCAGCGTTCGACCGGGTTCAACAACATCGATCTCCAGGTCGCCGAGCGCCTGGGCTTCACCATCGCCCGCGTCTCGTACTACTCGCCGTACTCCGTCGCGGAGTTCGCCTGGACCCTGGCGATGGCCGTCAACCGCCGCATCGTCCGCGCAAGCAACCGGACCCGCGACTTCGACTTCAGGCTCGACGGCCTGATGGGCCGGGATCTGCGGGGCCGCACGGTCGGCGTGCTCGGCACCGGGAAGATCGGCGAGGCCTTCACCCGGATCGCGCACGGCTTCGGGATGAAGCTGCTCGGCTGGGACGTCGCGGAGAATCCCGCGTGCGTCGGGCTCGGCATGAAGTACGTCGCGAAGGAGCAGCTCTTCGCCGAGGCCGATCTGATCAGCCTGCACGTCCCGCTGCTCCCCGCGACGCAGCACATCATCGACGCCGACGCGCTGCGGATGATGAAGGACGACGCGATCCTGGTGAACTCCAGCCGCGGCGGCCTGATCGACACCGACGCCCTGGTCTCGGAGCTGCGGATGGGGCGGTTCGCGGGCGTCGGGCTCGATGTGTACGAGGCGGAGGCCGGGCTCTTCTTCCTCGACAAGTCGCTCGAAGCCGTCGAGGACGACACCCTGGCCCGCCTGGTGACGTTCCCGAACGTCGTGGTCACCTCGCACCAGGCGTACTACACCGTGGACGCGGTCAGCCAGATCATCGACACCACGGTGCGCAACGTCCTGGACTACAAAGAGGGCCGCCGCAGCGAGAACGTACTGGTCCCGGCGGCCCCCACGGCTTAGACGAGCACCCCGGAGAGCAGTTCGCGCACGATCGCCGTGCCGCGCAGCGAGAGCACTGACTCCGGGTGGAACTGCACGCCCGCGAAGCCGGGCCCCCGCAGCGCGTGCACCTCTCCCGTGGCCGCGTCCCTGCTGACCTCGATGCCGTGCGCGGCCAGTTCCAGTGCCGTCTCCTCGTCGCAGTGGGCCACGAAGCTGTTGTAGAAGCCGACCGTCTCCGGCCGCCCGAACAGGTCGATCCGCGTCTGGGCGCCCTGGTACGGGACCTCCTTGCGGACGATCTCCAGGCCCAGCTCGGCGGCGAGCAGTTCGTGGCCGAGGCAGACGCCCAGGACGCCGTATCGGTGATCGCGGATCACCTCGGCCGCCAGCGAGCGCAGGAAGGTCATCTTCGGGTCGGCGGGGTCCGAGGGATTGCCGGGCCCGGGGCCCAGGATCAGCGGGCCCTCGTGGGCGAGCGCCGCTTCGCGGAGGCCCGGCTCGTCGTAGCGGCGTACGGAGACGGTGAGGCCGGAGGAGCGAAGGAGATGCGCCAGCATCGCCGTGAACGTGTCCTCGCCGTCGATCACCAGGGCGTGCCCGGTCAGCTCCGCCGTCGTTCCCCAAGCTCTCAACTCCGTTCGAGCAGGGGAGGCCCCAATCTGCATCTGCAGCCAGAACGGCGCGAGCCCGGCCCGCCTGCTGTCGAGCGCCGCCCGCACCCGAGGGTCGTCGGCAAGGGCGGGGCGTACGCGCTCGTCGCGGGGCCGTCCGGGACGCACCCCGAGGGCGGCGAGGACGCCCGCCGCCTTGGCGTGGGTCTCGGCCACCTCGCCCGCCGGGTCCGAGCCGCGCACCAGCGTCGCGCCGACCGGGACCCGCAGCTTGCCGTCCCCGGAGATGTCGGCGGTGCGGATCAGGATGGGGGAGTCGAGGGTCTGCGCGCCGCCCGCGTCGCGGCCGATGAGGGCGAGGGCGCCCGCGTAGTAGCCACGTCCGCCCGCTTCGTGGCGCTCGATGACGCGGCAGGCGTTCTGCACGGGCGAGCCGGTGACGGTCGCCGCGAACATCGTCTCCTTCAGGACCTCGCGCGCGTCGAGGGACGACTTGCCGCGCAACTCGTACTCGGTGTGCGCGAGATGGGCCATCTCCTTGAGCCGCGGCCCGACGACGACACCGCCCATGTCGCCGACGGTGCACATCATCTTGAGCTCCTCGTCGACGACCATCGACAGCTCCTCGGTCTCCTTGCCGTCGGCGAGGAAGCCGAGCAGATCGTCCGCCGTGGGGCCATCGGCCGGGTAGCGGTAGGTCCCGCTGATCGGGTTCATGACGACCGTCCCGCCGGACATCCGCACATGCACCTCGGGGCTCGCCCCGACCAGGGTGCGGTCCCCGGTGTGCACGACGTACGTCCAGTAGGCGCCCCGCTCGCCCACGAGCAGCCTGCGGAAGAGGGCCAGGGCGTCCGCCCTGCCGAAGCCGGGGATCTCACCCTCGTACGTCCGGCGGATGACGAAGTTCGCGCCCTCGCCCCGCCCGATCTCCTCGCGCAGGACCCGCCCGACGATTTCCCCGTACGCGGCGTCGTCGACGTCGAAGGCCCCGCCCTCGACGCGCACGTCATGCGTGGGCAGCGCCGACAGGGCCTCGGAGAGCGGGAGTTCGTACGTCTCTTCGGGGGTCAGGACCGCGAGCGGCGTGCCGTCGTCGCGTACGTCGAATCCGCGCTCCCTGATCTGCCGGAAGGGGATCAGGGCGAGGCCCTCGTCGGGGATGTCGGCGAGCCGGTCGTACGTACCGACCGCGCCGATCAGGACCTCGACCGTGTCGTGGTCGTGGCCGGGCGTGCGGCGGCGGAGCACGGCGAACGGGCGATCGTCGTCGACGAGATCGAGCAGGTGCGGATGGGAATGCTCGGTTTGCATGGGGTCGGTTCCTTCTCACTCGGAGAGGAACGGCCCGGCCCGGAGACGCTGGTCCGGAAAACACTGAAGGCCGCCCCTCGGGCGGCCTTCGCGAGTCTCGATACGCGCAGAATCAGTGGGCCGCCGGATGAGCGGGCCACCACCAGTTTCGGGTTGTCTGCGCGTGCATGTTCCGCACCCTAGCGCATCATCAGGACGTCCAGGGCCTCGTCGAGGTACGCGTCGAACTCGTCGGCCACGGGCAGCGCCGACGGCACCGCGTGCCCGAGCTGCGCGTGCCCCAGATAGACCGTGTACGCGAGCAGCCCGCGGCGCCGCGCCTCAGGTTCGGGGAAGCCGAGCCCGGCGAACAGCTCGGCGACGTACGCCACCCGGCGCTCGGTCACGCGGCGCAGGGCGTCGGCGACATGGGGGTGCGCGGCCGTCGCCAGGAGCGAGACCTCCAGGGAGCCGGAGGTCGCCGACGCGATGGCCTCGCCGAAGAGCAGGCGGACGCGCCGGCGTGGGTCGGGCTCGGCCTCGACCTCGCTGATCATTTCCTCGGTGTGCAGCTCCGCCCAGCGGTTCAGGGCGGCCTCGATGAGCGCGTCACGGTTGGCGAAGTGCCAGTAGAAGCTCCCCTTGGTGGTGCCGAGCCGGACGGCCAGGGGCTCCACGGCGACGGCCGCGAGACCGCCTTCGCCGATCGCGGTGAGGGCGGCGTCCGCCCAGTCCTGAGCGGTCAGGCGGGGCTTCGCCGCGGGCTTCCTCTGCTGCCGTTGCACCATGGCCATACGCTACCGTATGGTCGACCATACGCCAGCGTATGGAGGTTCGCGATGAGCACGGTACTCAACGAACACGAGCGCGTGATCAAGGCTCCGGCAGAGGTGGTCGGCGCCCTGCTCGACCGGCTCTCCGCCGAGGACGACCCGCTCTTCCCGACGCCGGCCTGGGCGGCGATGATCTTCGACCGCCCGCTCGGCGTGGGCGCGACCGGCGGCCACGGCCCGGTCCGCTACAGCGTCACGGAGTACGAGCCGGGCCACCGCGTCCGCTTCGACTTCACCCCGCCGGACAACGGCTTCCATGAGCTGAGCGTCGAGCCGATAGGGGAGCGGCGCTGTCGCGTCCGCCATGTCCTGGAGACCCGGCCGCACGGCAAGGACCGCCTCCTGTGGTCCGCCGTCGTCCGGCCCCTGCACGACACGATCATCGAAGAGGTCTTCGACAACATCGAGCGTGCGGCGACGGGCGGCTGCGCCCGCCCCGTGCGCTGGTCGCCCAGGGTGCGGCTCTACAACCGGCTCATGTGGAGCCGCCCGGAGACCGTCGGGGTGCCGGAGTCCGCCCACCTGATCCGCACCGCCGTCGACCGTCCCGGCTACGAGGACGCGTACCGCATGGAACTGCTCCCCGGGCAGCCTCGCGACCCGGAGGCCTGGACCGGCATCCTGCGCGACGCCTTCCCGGTCATCGACCGCGACGGCGACGAGTTGCTCCTGGAAGTGGAGGCCCGGGGCCTGACGGCACGCGCCTCGATCCTGGTCGACGAGCGGTACGTCACCCTGAGCTCCACCGTGCGGGCCGACACCCTGCGCGGGCGGATCTACTGGGGCGTGGTGAAGCAGGCCCACCCCTTCATGGCCCGCATGATGCTGCGCCGCACGCACCGGAGGCTCGCCCTGGCGACGCCGAGCGCGGGCGAGCGTGAGCTGGAGCGCCGGCGCTCGGCTGTGTCGGGTCCGTCTCACTTGGTGAGCGGGTGAATGGACGGCGGACATCACCCCGTAATGTTGTGGGGGTGACCGTGAACGCTAAGACCACCCCAACCGGTGGCAACACCTGGCGAGACCTTCCCGCGGCGCAGCAGCCCGAGTACCCCGATGCCGAGGCTCTGCGCGATGTGATCGCGGACCTCGAGTCGTATCCGCCGCTCGTCTTCGCGGGCGAGTGCGACCAGCTGCGCGCCCGACTGGCCTCCGTCGCCAAGGGAGAGGCGTTCCTGCTTCAGGGCGGCGACTGCGCCGAGGCCTTCGACGCCGTGTCGGCCGACCACATCCGAAACAAGCTGAAGACGCTGCTCCAGATGGGCGCCGTCCTGACGTACGCGGCCTCCGTGCCCGTCGTGAAGGTCGGCCGCATCGCGGGGCAGTACTCGAAGCCGCGCTCCAAGGGCACCGAGACCCGTGACGGCGTGACCCTGCCGACGTACCGCGGCGACTCGGTCAACGGCTTCGACTTCGACGAGAAGTCCCGCGTCCCGGACCCCGAGCGCCTGAAGCGGATGTACAACGCGTCCGCGTCGACGCTCAACCTGGTGCGCGCCTTCACGACCGGCGGTTACGCCGACCTGCGCCAGGTGCACGCCTGGAACCAGGACTTCGTGAAGTCGTCCCCCTCGGGCCAGCGTTACGAGCAGCTGGCGCGCGAGATCGACAACGCGCTCAACTTCATGCGCGCCTGCGGGACGGACCCGGAGGAGTTCAAGACCGTCGAGTTCTACGCCTCGCACGAGGCGCTGCTCCTCGACTACGAGTCGGCCCTCACCCGCGTGGACTCGCGCACCGGGCGGCTCTACGACACCTCGGCCCACATGGTCTGGATCGGTGAGCGCACCCGTCAACTGGACGGCGCGCACATCGAGTTCGCCTCCAAGGTGCGCAACCCCATCGGCATCAAGCTCGGCCCGACGACGACCCCGGAGGAGGCGCTGCAGTACATCGAGCGCCTCGACCCGGACCGCGAGCCCGGCCGTCTCACCTTCATCGTCCGCATGGGCGCCGACAAGGTCCGGGACAAGCTCCCCGAGCTCGTCGAGAAGGTCACCGCCTCCGGCGCGACCGTCGCCTGGGTCACCGACCCGATGCACGGCAACACCTTCGAGGCGGCATCCGGTCACAAGACCCGCCGCTTCGACGACGTGCTCGACGAGGTCAAGGGATTCTTCGAGGTCCACAAGGGCCTGGGCACGCACCCGGGCGGCATCCACGTCGAGCTCACCGGTGACGACGTCACCGAGTGCGTGGGCGGCGGCGACGAGATCTTCGTCGACGACCTGCACCAGCGCTACGAGACGGCCTGCGACCCGCGCCTGAACCGCAGCCAGTCCCTGGACCTGGCGTTCCTGGTCGCGGAGATGTACCGGGACCAGTAGGCGCCGGGTACTGCCCGGTGAACGTACGAGTGGGGCGCGGATCCATGTGATCCGCGCCCCACCGGCGTAACCGGGGCTTTTGCGCTCCGGGAGTGGCGGGTAAGGTTAGGTTAGCCTCACCGATCAATCGGGACGGGCACTACTTATCGATCCCGATCGAGAACTCACCGGGGAGGTGGACCGCATGTTCGTCTGCAACTGCTTCGGCATCACCGAGGAACAGGTGAAGAAGCATGCGGACGGCGGTGCCTGCACCCCCCGCCAGATAGCGTCGGCCTGCAAGGCGGGCACGGACTGCGGTTCGTGCGTACGCCGCATCCAGGCGCTGCTCGGCCGGGGCGCGTGCCCCACCCGCGACCTGGTGAAGGAGGGCAGCCCTGCGGCGGCTCTCGCTCCGGAGACGGAACTTCCGGAAGCTGCCTAGCTCTCCGGCTGCTCGATGAGCTGCGAGATGTAGAGCGGCTCGCCCAGCTTCTCGACCAGTTCGAGCTGGGTGTCGAGATAGTCGATGTGGTGCTCCTCGTCCTCGAGGATCGACTCGAAGATATTCGCGGAAGTGATGTCTCCCTTGCCGCGCATCACCTCGATCCCGCGCTTGAGGCGGTCGATCGCCTCCGCCTCGATCTGCCGGTCGGCCTGGAACATCTCCGTGACGGTCTGGCCCACGCGCACGTGGAAGAGCCGCTGGTAATTGGGCAGGCCGTCGAGGAAGAGAATCCGGTCGGTCAGGATCTCCGCGTGCTTCATCTCGTCGATCGACTCTGACCGGGTGTACTTGGCGAGCTTCGGCCAGCCGAAGTTCTCCTGCATCTTGGCGTGGAGAAAGTACTGGTTGATCGCCGTGAGCTCGGCGGTCAGCTGCTCGTTGAGAAATTCGATGACCTCGGGGTCGCCCTGCATCGCAGAGGCTCCTTCCACGTGGTAACTGGGCAGGTTCCGCGCATCCTTGCACCGGCGTGAGAGGCCGTCCAGTAAGTGCATGCTTAGTAGGAGTTGCCCCAATCAACGGCCGACCGGCGTCCGTCGGCGGCCTCCTGGTCACGTCCATCGCCCCGGGTCTGTCAGGATGGAGACATGGGTCAGCCGGCGGATCGCGCATCTCGGGAAGCAGTGGAGCCGGAGCTCCCACCGGGGCAGCGACTCCAGCGGGGCTGGCCGGTCACACACTACGGCCCGGTGCCGAAGTTCCGCCCGGAGCGCTGGGAGTTCAGGGTCTTCGGGGCCACCGCCGACGGGGACAAGCACTGCTGGACGCACGAGGAGTTCTCGGCCCTTCCGTACGCCACCGTGGTCGGCGATCTGCACTGCGTCACGAAGTTCAGCATGCTCGGCGCCGAATGGGGCGGTGTCCCCGCGCGTGCGCTGGTCGAGATCGCGCCGCCCGCGCCCGATGCCACCCATGTGATGGTCTGGGCCGAGTACGGCTTCAGCTCGAATCTGCGGATGGCCGACTTCATGGACGAGCGCACGATTTTCGCCACCCACAAAGGGGGCGAGCTGCTGACCGCGGAGCACGGTTTTCCGCTGCGGCTCGTGGTGCCTCATCTGTACGCGTGGAAGGGCCCCAAGTGGGTCCGTGGCATTGAGTACATGACCGCCGACCGCCGCGGCTTCTGGGAGGAGCGCGGCTATCACAACGTCGGCGACCCCTGGACCGAGCAGCGCTACTCGTACCAGGAAGAGCCCGGGGACGGCCCCGAGCTCTAGTCCTGCGGTCTTCTGTCTTCTGTCTTGCCTGGTCAGTGGTGGTACTGGTGCACCACGGCGTGGCCCTTGCCGCGGCCGATCATCCACTTGTTGACCGGGGTGGTGATCACGAAGGCGGCCGCCAGGGCGATGGCGAGGATCCACCAGAACATGGGGTCCGACAGGTGGGCGTCCATCGCTCCCGGCCAGAGCGCGATCACGCCGTTGTCGATGAGCTCCATGACCGCGATGGACAGGGTGTCCGCGGCGAGCGCGACCCGGAACGCCGTCCGGAAATCGACGCCTGCCTTGAGGATGCCGCGCAAGGTCAGGGCGTATCCGAAGAAGAAGGCCAGGATGATCGCGAGGATCATCGTCTGCATGTTGCCCCAGCCGAGCGCTGTGCCGATGACCATGCCGAGGATCTCGCCGATGGCGCACCCGGTGAGGCAGTGCAGGGTCGCCTGGGCCGCCATGCGCCAGCTGACCTTGCCCATGCCGCCGGGGGCGTGACCGTCGTGACCGCCATGCCCGTGCCCGTGCTCGTGGTGCGCGTGCTCGGCGTGAGTCTCGTGACCGTGCTGCATGAGAAGCCCCCAACGTCGGATAGCCGTTCCTGCCGCCTGACAACAACGGTATACCCCTAGGGGGTATTCCTCAAGAGATCTCCGGAGTCTCTAGCTGCTCCTCAGCTCCTTCAGCCGCGCCACGTCCGCCGCGTGCCCCTCCTTGCCGCCGGGCGTCTCGATGATCAGGGGTACGTTCGCGGTCGCGGGGTGGGCCATCAGTTCGCGGAAGGGCTCCTCGCCGATGTGGCCGGTGCCGATGTTCTCGTGGCGGTCCTTGTGGGCGCCGACCACGTCCTTGGAGTCGTTGGCGTGCACCAGCTTCAGGCGGCCCTCGCCGACGGTGTCGACCAGCAGGTCGAGGGTCTGCTTCATGCCGCCGGGACCGGCCAGGTCGTGGCCCGCCGCGAAGATGTGGCAGGTGTCCAGGCAGACCCCCAGCTTCGGGTGGGCGTCGAGCGCTTCGAAGTAGGGGCCGAAGTCCCAGGTGCGGGAGCAGAGCGAGAAGCCCTGGCCCGCGGTCGACTCCAGGAGCAGGAAGGGGTCGTCGTCGTGCGTCAGCTCGTCGAGCAGCGGCAGCATCCGGTCGCGCACCTGCTTCAGCGCGACCGCGCGGTCCCGGCCGCCGGTCGCCGAGCCGGTGTGCACGACGACGCCGAGCGCGCCGATCTCGCGGCCACGGCGCAGCGAGTGGCGCAGGGACTCCACGGACTTCTCGGCGGTCGCCTCGGTGTGCGAGCCGAAGTTGATCAGGTAAGGCGCGTGGACGTACGCGGGAATGCGCTCGGCGGCGCAGGCCGCGCGGAACGCTTCGTCCTGCTTCGGGTTGCCGGGCGGGGTCGCCCAGCCCCGCGGGTTGGCCACGAAGACCTGGACGGCCTCGGCGCCGAGATCACGGGCGTACGAAAGCCCTACGGAGGCGAGGCCGCCGGCCACGGGGACGTGACCGCCCACGGGATTGCGGGACGGGATGCTGGGGGAGTTGTTGCTGCTCACCCGCTCCAGGATGGCACGCGCGCGTGGGGGGTCCGTCGCCGGATCCCCCGAGCGCGCAGTGACGCGGGGGCGCCGAGGCAGGCCGGGCGCCCCCGCCGGTGGCTACCGGATCTTGATCGTGATCGTGGAGCCCTTGGGGGCGTCGTCGCCGCCCTCCACGGACTGGCTCTCCACCTTGTCCCCGAAGATGCCCAGGAGACCGCGGTCCTCGTCGACCTCGAAGCCCGCGTCCTCCAGGTCCTGCGTGGCGTCGTCGACGCTCATGCCCTCGACGTCCGGGACCTCGATCATCTCCGGGCCCTTGGAGAGCGTCAGCGTGACCGTGTCGCCCTCGGCGAGCCGCTTCTGGCCCTCCCTGGGGGACTGGTCGACGACCGTGCCCTTGTCCTCGTCGGAGTAGACCCGCTTCGTCTCGGTCTTGACCTTGAGGCCCAGGTCCTCGAGCTCGGCGGTCGCGTCGGCCTCGGAATCGCCCGTCACGTCGGGGACGTCGACCTCGGGGCCCTTGCTGACGACCATCGTGATGGCGGAGCCCGCCTTGCGCTTGGTGCCCGCCTTCGGGTCCGTGCTGATCACGGAGCCCCTGCGCACCTCGTCGCTGAAGGCCTTGGTCGTCATCCCGGGAGCGAGCCCGGCGTCCTTGAGCTTGTTCTTCGCCCCGGCCAGCGGGGTGCCCTTGAGGCCCGGGACCTTCACGATCTCGGGGCCCATCGAGACGGTCAGTGTCACCCGGCCGTTGTCACGGATGCGCTCGCCCGCCTTGGGGTCGGTGGCCATGACCGTGCCGCGCTTGTCTGTGTCGCTGTACGCGCGCTTGACGTCCTTCACCTCGAGCCCGGCTTCGCCGAGGCGCTTCTCGGCCGCCGCCTCGGTCTTCGCCAGGAGCGGCGGGACCTTCGTGAACTGGCCGGAGTTGATGTACCAGACGCCCGCGCCGAGGCCAAGGGCGAGAAGGACGGCGGCGACCACGGTCAGCGTGCGGCGGCGCGGATTGAGGCGCCGCCTGCGGTCGGGGGCGGCCGGTGGAGCGGGCGGCGGCGTCGCCAGGACGCTCGTGCGGTTGAGCTGGTCCTGCGGGTCCTGCCCGCTCTGCCGGTCCTGATCGCCGTCCGTGGGGAGCGGCAGCTGCACGGACCGCACCGCGCGCGGGATCACGCTCGTACGGTCGTCCGAGTTGTCGTGGTGTCCGTTCTCCGCGGTGAGTGCCTGCGGCGGCACCGCGTCCAGCTGATCCACGGAGAGCGCTGCCCGCGCCTGCCTGGCCTGCCCGAGGAGCGCCACCGCGTCGTGCGGGCGGACGTCGGGCGTGCGGGCGGTGGCGGACGCGACCAGCTCGTCGAGCTCGAAGGCGAGCCCCGGGACGACCGCCGACGGGGGCGGTACGTCCTCGTGGAGGTGCTGGTAGAGCACCTGGGCGGGCGACTCACCGGAGTGCGGCTTGGCGCCGGTCAGCATTTCGTAGAGCACGACGCCGCATGCGTACACATCCACACGCGTGTCGGCCGTGCCGTGCTCTATCTGCTCGGGTGCGAGATAGGAGACGGTCCCAAGGACCGTGCCGGTCGTGTTCGTGACGGTGTCCACCGCGCGCACGAGCCCGAAGTCGGCGACCTTGACCCGGCCGTCATCCCCTATGAGGACGTTCTCCGGCTTCATGTCGCGGTGCACGAACCCGGCGCGGTGCGCGGCGCCGAGCGCCGCGAGGACCGGCTCCAGGATGTCGAGGGCCGCGCGCGGCTGCAGGGCACCGCGCTCGCGGAGCACGTCACGCAGGGTGCAGCCGGCGATGTACTCCATCGCGAGATAGACGTACGCCCCGTCGGCCCCCTGGTCGTACACCCCCACCACGTTCGGGTGCGAGAGCCGGGCGACCGACTTCGCCTCGCGGATGAAGCGGTCGACGAAGGAGACGTCGGCGGCCAGCGTCGGGTGCATCACCTTGAGCGCGAGCACGCGGTCGAGGCGGGTGTCCACGGCCCGGTAGACCGTGGCCATCCCGCCGACCGCGATCCGCCCGTCCACGCGATAGCGGCCGTCGAGCACCTGCCCGACGAGCGGGTCCTGAAGGGTCGTGTCCACGCAGGGAGTCTACGAGCCACCGCCGACACCGTTGCCCGCCCGGGCTGGGTCGGGCCTCGACTGCAGCCGACCTGTAACAGGCACGGGACGCTCAGAAGGCGGGCCGCTCCGGATCGAGCCTGGCCATCCCCTCCGCGGGCGAGGACGCCTCGGCGAAGTGCCGCCGGGGGATCCGCCCGGCCCGGTACGCGAGCCGCCCCGCCTCGACCCCGTGCCGCATGCCCTCGGCCATGAGGACCGGCTCCTGCGCCCGCGTCACGGCGGAGGCGAGCATCACACCCGCGCACCCCAGCTCCATCGCGAGCGCCGCGTCGGACGCCGTCCCCGCCCCCGCGTCCAGGATCACGGGCACGCCCGCGCGTTCGACGATCAGCTGGAAGTTGTGCGGGTTGCGGATGCCGAGCCCGGAGCCGATGGGGGAGCCGAGCGGCATGATCGCCGCGCAGCCCACGTCCTCCAGCTTCCGGGCGAGGACCGGGTCGTCGTTCGTGTACGGAAGGACCGTGAAGCCGTCGTCGACCAGGGTCTCGGCGGCGTCGATGAGCTCGATCGGGTCGGGGAGCAGCGTGCGCTCGTCCGCGATGACCTCCAGCTTGACCAGGTCGGTGCCGAGCGCCTCGCGCGCGAGGCGGGCGGTCAGGACGGCCTCTCCCGCGGTGAAGCAGCCCGCCGTGTTCGGAAGCACACGGATGCCGAGCCGGTCGAGGACGGAGAGCACCGAGCCCTGCACGCCGGGATCGAGGCGGCGCATCGCGACCGTCGTCAGCTCCGTTCCGGAGGCGACGAGGGAACGTTCGAGGATGTCCAGGCTCGGCGCACCGCCCGTACCCATGATCAGGCGGGAGGAGAGGGTGAGCCCGCCGATGACGAAGGGGTCGTCTGCCATGTCGGTTCAGCCTCCTTGGACGGCGGTGAGGACCTCGACGCGGTCCCCGTCGGCGAGCGGGGTGGTGGACCACCGCGCGCGCGGGACGACGGTTTCGTTGAGCGCGGCGGCGACCCCGGACGGGGCCACGGTCAGGGTGGCGACGAGGGCTTCGAGCGTGGTGCCCGCGGCCACATCGCGTGCTTCTCCGTTCACGGAGACGGCTGTAACGGCGGAGAGAGTCATACGGGCTGCTCCATGAAGCGCTGCGTAAGGGGGTCGCGGACAAAGCGCAGGGGGGTGAACCCCCGTGCCTCGTCGGGCAGTTCACCGGTGGCAAGGGAGTGCGCCAGCACGTCACCGGTGACGGGCGTCAGAAGCACGCCGTTGCGGTAGTGGCCGGTGGCCAGCTGGAGGCCGGGGAGAGCGGTCGGGCCGAGCATCGGCGCGTTGTCGGGGGAGCCGGGGCGCAGGCCCGCGCGGGTCTCGGTCAGCGGCAGTTCCGTGATGCCCGGCACGAGTTCGTGGGCGTCCCGAAGGAGTTCGTACACGCCTCCCGCGGTGACCGTCGTGTCCCAGCCGAGCTCCTCGCTGGTCGCGCCGACGACGAGCTCGCCGTTCTCGCGCGGCACCAGGTAGACGTGGCTGCCGCGCACGACGGCGCGCACGGTGCGACTCAGGAACGGCGCGTACCGCTGAGGCACCGTGAGCCGCAGAACCTGCCCCTTCACGGGGCGCACGGGCGGCAGTACGCCCTCCGGGACACCTGCGAGGCGCCCGCTGAGGCTGCCCGCGGCGAGCACGGTCTGCCCGGCCTCCAGGACGGTGCCGTCGGCGAGGACGACCCCCGTGGCCCGGTCACCCGCGACCGAGAGGCGCCCCGCCCAGGCGCGGTGGAAGACGACGCCCGCCTGCTCGCAGGCGACGAGGAGCGCGGCGGAGAGCCTGCGCGGGTCGACCTGATGGTCCCCGTCGACGCGAAGGCCGCCCCGGACTCCCGGCGCGAGCATCGGCTCGAGGCGGCGGCACTCGCGCCCGCTCAGCCACTCCGACGCGAGCCCCGACCGCTCCTGAAGGGTGTGCAGCTCACGCAGGTGGGCGCGGTCGTCGGAGTCGAGCGCGACGGCGAGCGTGCCGCACGCGCGGTAGCCGAGATCGCGGCCGCTCGCCTCCATGAGCTCGGCCGCGAACTCGGGATAGCGCCGCGCGGAGGCCAGATTCAGGCCGAGCAGCGCCTGCTCGCCGTAGTGCAGCTCGGTGACAGCGGCCAGCATGCCCGCGGCGACCTGCGCCGCGCCGCCGCCCGGTTCGGGGTCCACGACCGCGGTGGACAGGCCGCGCTGCGCCGCCCGCCAGGCCGTGACCAGGCCGATGATGCCGCCCCCGACGACAAGGACGTCAGTCGTCTCTTGAGGTGATGTACGTGAATGCATGGGCGTCCAGCCCCTCCCTTCGCCGGCATGACCCGGATCAGGTTCGTACGGTCGGAGGCCGTCCAGCCTCCCTCTCAGCCCGGTGCGTCCGGGCTCCCGCGAGTGCTCTGCACGGCAACCTTAGCCTTTGGTGTCCCGGGGTAGGTAGGGCAGCTGTGCGGTCAGGGGCAGTGACGGTGTGTCAGAGATCTCCCCGTCGCGCTCTGAGGCGCGCGTCGCCCGCCGCCCTAGAGTGATCGGGTGAGTGAGCAGCGGAGGCAGGAAGAGCGCCGGGTCGTCGTCGTCGGAGCGGGGATGGCCGGGGTACAGACCGCCGTGGCCCTGCGCGAGCAGGGGTTCGCCGGTGCGGTCACCCTGATCGGCGCGGAACCCCATCAGCCGTACGACAGGCCGCCGCTGTCCAAGGCCGTGCTGCTCGGCAAGGCGGAGGGCTCCGCCTTCGACGTCGACTTCGAGGCGCTCGGCATCGGGCTGAGCCTGGGCCGCGAGGTCACGGGCGTGCGCCCCGCGGACCACGAACTGGACACCGAGCGGGGCCCGGTCCCGTACGACGCCCTCGTCGTCGCCACCGGCGCCCAGCCGATCCTGCTGCCCGGCGCCTCCGGAGTCCCCGGCGTCCATCTGCTGCGCACCCTCGACGACGCCGAGCGGCTGCGGCCCGTGCTCGCCGAGCAGCACCGCATCGTGGTCGTCGGCGCGGGCTGGATCGGCGCCGAGTTCGCGACCGCCGCGCGTGAGGCGGGCTGCTCGGTCACCGTCGTCGAGGCCGCCGAACGGCCGCTGGCGGGGGCGCTGCCCGCGGAGGTGGCGGCGCCGATGACGGCCTGGTACGCCGACTCCGGGGCCGAACTGCGCACCCACGCGCGCGTGCAGCGCGTCGAGCCCGGCAGCGTCCTCCTGGACGACGGCACCCGGCTGCCCGCGGACGCGGTCGTCGTCGGCATCGGCGCACGCCCCGCCACGGACTGGCTCACGGGCTCCGGCATCACCCTGGGCGCCCACCGGGAGATCGTCGCCGACGACCACCTGCGGACCTCGGAACCCGATGTGTACGCGGTCGGCGACTGCTCCTCCTTCCCTTCGGGAAGGTATGGCGAGCGCCTTCTCGTGCACCACTGGGACAACGCCCTCCAGGGCCCGCGCACGGTGGCGGCGAACATCATCGGCGAGACCCCTTCGGCGTACGACCCCGTCCCGTACTTCTGGTCCGAGCAGTTCGGCCGCTTCGTCCAGTACGCCGGCCACCACGCCTGTGCCGACGAGCTGGTGTGGCGCGGCGACCGGTCGAGTGCGGCCTGGACCGTGTGCTGGCTCCGGCGGGGCGCCCTGGTGGCCGTCCTGGCGGTGGGCCGTCCCAGGGACCTGGCGCAGGGCCGCAAGCTGATCGAGTCGGGCGCCCTCCTCTCCCCTGAGCTGGCGTCGGACCCCGCGGTGCCGCTGAAGAAGGCAGTGCTGTCGTGACCGAGGGGGGCGGCTGCCCGGCCGCTGTCGGTGCCCGGAGCTACGCTTGTCCCCGTGACCGAGATTGACGCAAAGACTGATGCTCTCGTCCCCGAGTGGCTCCACCTCCCCGACATCGCAGAAATGCTCGACGTCGAGGTGACGCGTGTGCGCCAGCTGGTCAAGGAGGGCCAGCTGATCGCCGTACGCCGTGGTGAGAACCGCGCGCTCGCGGTGCCGGCCGCCTTCATCGACGGCGACAAGATCGTCAAGGGTCTCACGGGCACCTTGACGCTCCTGAGGGACGACGGCTTCTCCGACGAAGAAATGCTGGAGTGGCTCTTCACTCCCGACCCGACCCTGCCCGGCACCCCCGCGCAGGCTCTGAGCGAGAATCGCGGCACGGAGGTGAAGCGCCGCGCCCAGGCGCTCGCCGTCTGACCGACACGGAAAACCGTTGCGTACGGGCCGCGCGTCCCCCGGGACACGCGGCCCGTAGGCCACCGACGACCGGGGGGACCTCTTCATGGCCACCAAGCCTGCCCGCGAGCAGCTCGCCGACGCCCGCCTCTACCTGTGTGTGGACGCCCGCAAGCGCCAGGGAGACCTTCCCGAGTTTCTCGACGCCGTACTCGGGGGCGGCGTCGACATCGTGCAGCTGCGGGACAAGGGCATGGAGGCGGCCGAGGAGCTCGAACACCTCCAGGTCTTCGCCGACGCCGCCCGACGGCACGGCAAGCTCCTCGCGGTGAACGACCGCGCGGACGTCGCGCACGCCATCGGCGCCGACGTGCTGCACCTGGGCCAGGGCGACCTGCCCGTGCCCGCGGCCCGCGCGATCCTCGGCGGCGATGACGGCGTAATCATCGGCCGTTCCACGCACGCCGATGCCGAGGCCGCCGCCGCGGCGACGCAGGACGGCGTGGACTACTTCTGCACAGGACCCTGCTGGCCGACCCCCACCAAGCCGGGCCGGCACGCCCCCGGGCTCGACCTGGTCCGGTACACCGCCTCGCTCGGCACGGACCGCCCGTGGTTCGCCATCGGCGGCATCGACGCGGGCAATCTGGACGAAGTGCTCGAAGCGGGCGCCCGCCGCGTCGTCGTCGTACGGGCGATCACCGAGGCGGACGATCCGGCGGCCGCGGCGGCCGACTTCGCGAAGCGGCTGCGCACGGCCTGATCGGCGATCTTCGGCCAACCTTCGGGGTGGTTGTCCGCAGGTTGGACGGGGATTGGCCGCTGGCGGTGCCCCGTCGCTAACCTGCCCGTATGGCCCTAGGCACTGCTTCCACCAGATCTGATCGCGCACGCACCGTGCGCGACATGCTCGCGACCGGCAAGACGACGTACTCGTTCGAGTTCTCGGCGCCGAAGACCCCGAAGGGCGAGCGGAACCTGTGGAACGCCCTGCGCCGGGTCGAGGCGGTGGCCCCCAGCTTCGTCTCCGTGACGTACGGAGCGGGTGGCTCGACGCGTGCGGGCACGGTCAAGGAGACGCAGCAGATCGTCGCCGACTCGACGCTCACACCGGTCGCCCACCTCACCGCGGTCGACCACTCCGTGGCCGAACTGCGCAACATCATCGGGCAGTACGCGGACGCCGGCATCAGGAACATGCTCGCGGTCCGCGGAGACCCGCCCGGCGACCCCCTCGCCGACTGGGTCAAGCACCCCAAGGGCCTTGAGTACGCCGCCGAACTCGTCCAGCTGATCAAGGAGTCGGGTGACTTCTGCGTGGGCGTCGCGGCCTTCCCCGCGATGCATCCGCGCTCGGCCGACTGGGACGCCGACGTCCGGCACTTCGTCGACAAGTGCCGCGCGGGCGCCGACTACGCGATCACACAGATGTTCTTCTATCCGGAGGAGTATCTGCGCCTTCGCGACCGGGTCGAGGCCGCGGGCTGTTCGACTCCGATCATCCCGGAGATCATGCCGGTCACGAACGTGCGCATGCTGGAGCGGCTGCCCCAGCTCAGCAACGCTTCCTTCCCGCCGGCTCTCAAAGAGCGCATCCTCACAGCCAAAGACGATCCGGCGGCTGTACGCTCCATTGGCATCGAGTTCGCGACGGAGTTCTGCGCGCGGTTGCTGGCCGAGGGTGTGCCGGGACTGCACTTCATCACCCTCAACAACTCGACGGCGACGCTGGAAATCTACGAGAATCTGGGCCTGCATCACCCGCAGGCCTGACCGGTCGTACCCCTGGGGCGGCGGCCGGGGGGAGAGGGGCGTACATGGGCTGGACGGTCCTCTACATCGCGTTCGGATGCGTCGCGCTGTGGCTGCTCGGCGAAGTGCTACTGCAGTACAAGGCGCGGCTGCGCTGGCGGCTGCTCGCCTTCGGCGGCTTCCTCGGCGTGGTCATCGGCGTGCTGCTGCCCTCGGTGGTTGTCATCGGGGCCGGCGCGATCGCCTTCGCCACGGGACAGACGTACGTGACGCTGTCGTTCCGCCGTGGCTTCTCGACCGGCTGGGCGCTCGGCGGCCAGCCCGGCCTGAGCAAGCGCCGCAAGACGCCGACGCGGGGCGCCGAGGCCACCCAGGACCCGACGCTCCAGGTCTCCGACCTCGAGTACGAGCAGGCGGGCCCGGCAGGACCGCCGCCCGAGGCCGCCCCCGGCACCGGGGTCTACGCGCCGGAGCCGCTGCCCGACGACACCGGGCAGTACGGCATCTACAGCGACACGGCGTACGCACAGCAGCAGTCCGCCCCGGCGGACGGCGGCTACGGCTACGACACGTACGCCACCGCGGGCTATGACCCCCAGCAGCCGTACGCGTACGGCGAGACGGGGCAGCAGCAGTACGCCGCGTACTCCGACCCGTACATCGGGACACAGACGTACGGCGGTCAGCAGAGCTACGACACGTACGGCGACCAGCAGCAGTACGCCCCCTACCCCGCCGCCGATCCGTACGCCACAGGGGCCGGGGCGTACAACGAGACGCCGCCCGGCGGGGTCTGGGTGCCCCAGCAGCGCAGCGTCGAGGACCCCTACGGCCAGTACGGCGGCGAACTCCCGCCGGAGCAGCCGTATCCGTACCAGGGCGAGCAGGCCCAGGGGAACGGTTACGACGCGGGGTACAACGAGCAGTACCGGTACTGATCCGGGGGCCTGCGGCGCTGGTCAGCGCCGCAGGCCGCTGTCGCTCACTGCGAGCCCCGGAAGTCCGGCCCCTCCACGATCAGCCCGGCGACCAGCGTGCCCGACATGCCCGCGTGCGGAAGCCCGCCGCCCGGGTGCGACCAGCCGCCGACCGCGAAGAGCCCCGGCAGGCGCGTGCTGTTGGCCGGATGGAGCAGCCGTCCTTCGCCCGCCGCGAGGGACGGGGGCGGGACCGCGCCGCCGTCCGCGCCGGTGGCCTCCGCGACATCGGCGGGGGTGCGGACCTCGTGCCACAGCAGGCGCTCCCGCAGTCCTGGCACCACGGCCTCGGCGCGGTCCAGGAGGCGCTCCACGTCCGCCTCTGTGACTTCCAGGTGCGCGGGCACCGTGGCCGTCAGCGTGACCGCCTCGTGCCCGGCGTCGGGCGTGAGCGCCGGGTCGTCGGGGCGCAGCACCGTGAGGGTGGGGGCCTGCGGCAGTCCGGGGCGGTCCCCGAAGAGCCGGTCGAGCTCGTCCTGGCGGTCGGGTGTGTGCAGCACCGTGCGGTGGGGTGTGCCGTCGGGCCTCGCGCCGGTGAGCGCGAGGAAGACCATGAGGCGGCTGGGGAGCCCGGAACGGGCCTGCACCTCACCCTCCGCCCGTATGTTCACACCGGATCCGCCGGGCGCGCCGGATACCCCGGACAGCAAGTCGTCCAGTGCACCGGGCGCGACACCGGCGACCACGAAGTCCGCCTCCGCCGCCGTCCCGTCGGCGAACTCGACGCCCGCCGCGCGGCCGTCCTTCTCGACGATCCGGGTGACGGGGGAGTCGAACGCGAACTCGACCCGCCGGGCGAGGCACCGCTCGTACACGGCCCGCGCGAGTGCGCGCATACCGCCGCGCACGGACCACGCGCCGAAGGTGTGCTCCAGATAGGGCAGGACGGCCGCGCTCGCCGGGGCCGCGCGGGGGTCGAGGCCGTGCGCGAGGGCGTACTGCTCGAGGAGCGCCAGGAGGCGTGCGTCGCCCCCCAGTTCGAGTTCGCCGACCTCGGTGAGGGTTCTCGCGCGGCGCTCGCGCCGCAGGAGGCGCTTGTGCGGCACCGAGGGGTAGGGCTCGCGGTCGGCGAGAACCTGCCAGTTCGGCCAGAGCGGCTCTTCCAGGAGGGGGCGCCGGGTGCGGTCCCACGCCTCACGGGCGCGGTTCATGTACGCCGACCAGGCGGCGCCCGCGCCGCTGCCGAGCGCCGCGTCGAGGGCCTCGCCGATGCCCGCGCGCGAGGCGTTCGGCAGATCGGCCGCCGTGCCGTCCGCGAAGACGTGCCGCACGGCGGGCTCCACCTGGGACAGCTCGACGCAATTCTCCAGCGGCTCTTTGCCCGTCTTGACGAACAAGTCGCGATAGACGGCGGGGAGATGCAGGAGGCCGGGGCCCGTGTCGAAGGCGAAGCCGTCCCGCTCTACGCTGCCGAGCGCGCCGCCGTACGTACCCGACCGCTCGTGGACCACCACCCGGTGGCCCGCGACGGCCAGCCGGGCGGCGGCCGCCATCGCGCCCATCCCGGCGCCGATCACCACAATCCGTGCCATGCCAGGGACTTTATCGGCCACCACTGACAGTCACGCCAGGAGCCCTCAGTCCGGCGGCCGTCCCCCGTGCGCCGCGAGCCGTCTCTCCTCGCGCCGCTGCGCCCTGCGCCGCAGGAACCGCCGGATCCGCGAGACCAGGAAGTACAGCAGGATCAGGCCGAGCACCAGCAGCACGGCCGCGATGATCGCCGCCGCCTCCGGATAGAACATCGCGAAGCTGACGATCCCACCGACCCCGAGATCCTCCGCCGTGCTCACGATGATGTTGCTGAACGGCTCCGGCGAGGTGTTGATCGCCATCCGCGTCCCGGCCTTCACGCAGTGGCTTGCCAGCGCGGTCGAACCGCCCACCGCCCCCGCCGCCAGGTCGGGCAGCGAACCGCTCTGGCCGGCGAGTAGAGCGCCCACCACGGCGCCGGACACCGGCCGGATCACGGTGTGCGCAGTGTCCCACACCGAGTCGACGTAAGGGATCTTGTCGGCGACGGCCTCGCAGGCGAACAGGACCCCGGCGACGATCAGCACATCAGGACGTTGCAGCGACTCGGGCACTTCGTCGGTGATCCCGGTCGCGCCGAAGACACCGAGCAGCAGGACCACGGCGTACGCGTTGATCCCGCTTGCCCAGCCGCTGGTGAAGACCAGGGGGAGTACGGACACGGACGCGATCGTAACCAGTCGGGAACGTCCCGGCCTGGGGATGAGCACCCAGGTCTGAGTATCCGTACCTAGTGATGGAGATGAGTACCAGCGCGGATGGGTCCCGACCTGCGAAGACGGAAGAGTGAGGGACACGGAGAAGGGCGCAGCGTCCGTACCGCCGACACGGGGCGGCGGAACGGCGCGGCGCCCTTAACCGCTCCTCCCACCCCACCGAAGGTGGGAGCGAGACACGGGGTGACGGACGGCGGCCCGGGGGATGACCACCCGGGGAGCCGGACGGGGGACTGCGGGGGAACACAAGAAGCGCCGGTCCGGTGCCGCCTGGAGATCAGGTGGCACCGGACCGGCGCCTTCTCGTGTGTGGCTCCGGGGACGGCTCAGCGTCCTCCGCTCACCCGGCCCTGCAGCAGTCGCGAGAGCGCCGAGTGCACGTCGTCGAGGGAGCGCTCCGGCTGGAAGGCCTGCCAGTCGAGCGCCGCCACCAGGACCATCCCGACGAGCGCGGCGGCCGTCAGGGGGATGTCGATCTCCTCGCTGAGCTCGCCGTTCTCGACGCCCGCGCGCAGGACGTCCTCGATGACGGCGACCGCCTGCTGCCTGACCACCATCAGGGTGGACTGCCAGGCACGGTTGGTGCGCCACAGCTCGGCGACGTACAGCTGGGTGAAGGCCGGATAGCGGTCGATGAAGACAAGGCCCGCCCGGATCATCGCGTCAAGGGCGTCGACCTGCCTGCCGCCGCTGCCCGCCGACTTCTCGGCCGCCTCCTTCAGAGAGGCGGTGAGCAGCCCGACGCCGTGCCGAAGCAGCTCTTCGAAGAGGACCGACTTGCTCGCGAAGTTGTAGTAGACCGTGCCCTTCGCGACCCCGGCCCGCTCGGCGATCTCGTCGACCGTCGTGGCCGAGAAGCCCTGCTCCGCGATGAGGGTGACGGCCGCTTCGTAGAGCTTCTGCCGGGTGGCCTCACGCCGGGTGCTGGTTGCGCTGCTGTCCATGGGCCTGATTCTCACAGGTCCTGGCGCCCGCACAGGCTCGGTTCCGGGTCTCACAGGCTCAGCTCCGGGTGCAGACGGTCCAGGGTCCACACCTGCTTGCGGCGCGCGGAGAGCGCCGTGAGCGCGAGGGCGCCCGCGGTGAAGGCCGTGAGGACCACGCACGCCTGCCAGACGGGGCCGAGTTCGCCGCCCGTGATGAGCCTGCGGAGGGCGTCGACGACGTAACTCATCGGCAAGAAGGGGTGGATCCAGCTGAAGAAGGCCGGACTCGTCTGGACGGGGTACGTGCCGCCCGCCGAGGTCAGCTGGAGCATCAGGACCGCGAGGACGAGGATCCGGCCTGCCGCCCCGAAGCGTGCGTTCAGCCACTGCACGATCGCCGCGAAGCAGCACGTCACCAGGCAGAGGAAGCCCACCGTCCCGGCCGCCCGCGCCATCTGCAGGCCGAGCCCCCAGTGCAGCACCGACATCAGGGCGGCCGTCTGCAGTACGCCGAGTGCGGCGACCGGCAGCCAGCCCGCGAACGCGATCCGCCAGGCGGAGGCGCCCGCGGCGAGCGCGCGCCGGTTGAGCGGCTGGATCAGCATGTACGCCACCATCGCGCCGACCCACAGGGACAGCGGGATGAAGTACGGGGCGAAGCCGGTGCCGTAGTTGGGCGCCTTGTGCATCGACTGGGAGGCGAGCTGCACCGGGTCGGCCATGACGTCGGTGCGCTGGTCGCGGTCCTTCTTGTCGTAGTCGGGGATCTTCTTGACGCCGTCGTGCAGCCCGCCGGACAGCTTCCCGGAGCCGTCGGCCAGCTTGAACATGCCGCCCTTGAGGTCGCTCGCGCCCGTCTTGAGCTTGCCGACGCCCGTGTCGAGGTCCGTGGCGCCGGTCTTGGCGGCACCGAGGCCCGTGTGCAGCTTCTTGGCGCCCGTGGCGACCTTCCCCGCGCCCGTGTTGAGGTCGTTGATCTGGGTGACGGCCTTGTCCAGGTCTTCGTTCAGGTGCGGCGCGCGGTCGGCGAGCGCCTGGGACTTCTTCTGCAGCGCGGCGAGGTGCTTGTCGAGCTTCTTGACGTCGCTGTTCTGGTCCTTGACCACGGTGTTCATGTCGTCCGCGATGGTCGAGACGTTCTCCGCGGCCGTCTTGGCCTTCTTGAGCTGCGGGCAGGCCGGGTCGGGGACCGGGAGGTTCTCGCAGCGCTCCGTGTAGAGGCCGCTGATGGTCTCGGACCCCTTCTTGGCGCCGTCGGCCGCCACGGGCGCGAGCTTGACCCAGGTGTCCAGGTTGCCGCGCAGGGCCTTGGAGGAGTCGGCCACGAGCTGGGCCGTGTCCCCGATGGTCTTGCCGTTGTCCTTCAGGAAGGGCCGCACCTCGTCCGCGGTGCCGTTGACCTTGTCGGCCAGCTTCTGGGTGCCGTCCGAGACCTTCTTCGAACCGTCCTGAAGGCGACCGGCGGCCTTGTCGAGCTTCTTGACGCCCCCGGCCAGGTCGCTGCTGCCCTTCTTGGCGTCCTTCAGTCCTGTCGCGAGCTTCTTCGAGCCCTTCTTGGCCTCGCCGATGCCGCTGTCGAGCTTGTCGGCGCCCTTGGCGGCCTTCTCCGTCGCCCCGTGGATGTCGGAGAACGAGATGAAGATCTTGTCGAGGAAGGAGCGCGAGGCCTTGGTGGAGGCCGCGGTGCGCACCTCGGAGAAGACCGTCCGGGAGATCTGCCCGACGATGTAGTTGTTGGCGTCGTTCGTACGGACCTGCAGGGCGCCCGTCTCCGGGGAGTCCCCCGAACTCGACGCGACGCGCTTGCTGAAGTCGGTCGGCATCGTCAGGGACAGGTAGTACGTCCCGTCCTCGACACCCGCGCGTGCCTCGGCGGAGCTCACCTCGTGCCAGTCGAACGTCTTGCTGTCCTCGAGCCCGTCGACGATGCCGTCGCCCACCGCGAGCTTCTTGCCCGCGGCCGTGGCGCCCTTGTCGTCGTTGACGAGCGCCACGGGTATGCGGTCGAGACGGCCGTACGGGTCCCAGAACGAGCACAGGTACAGCGCGCCGTACAGCAGGGGCAGCAGCAGGAGCGCGACGAGCGCCGCGCGGGGCAGCTTCCCCCTGCCGAAGCGCCTGAGCTCAAGCGAGGCCAGCTTCGGGGAGCGCATCCGCCGTCTCCTTGTCGTTGTTGTCGGTGGCGTTGTCGCTGTCGGTGGCGCCGTCGCCGTCGTTGTTGCTGTCGTCCGGGTCTTCCGATGCGGTCGGAGCCTCGGTGGACTTCCGGTCCGTGGACACGGCGACCGCGTCCTCAGGCGCTTCGTTGCAGACGGCCACGACAGTGGTGCCGCTCTCCGTGAGGGTCCTCAACAGGGCCCAGGCCTCGCCCCGTTCGGCGTCCGAGAGCTTCAGGTCGACGTCGTCGACGCCCAGCAGCCGTGGCCGCCCGATCAGGGCCAGGGCCACGGAGAGCCGCAAGGCTTCGAGACGCTCCAGGTCGCGCACAGAGGTCCGCCGCCCCTTGGGCAGCGACTCCATGTCGAGCCCGGCGGCGGCCAGCGCGGTGTCGATCCGCAGCCGCGCCTCGGCGGTCCGCTCGGCGCGCGGCCTCAGCAGACCCCGCAGGGAGCCGCCGAACCGCCGCTCCAGAAGCGCCCGTTCGTGCAGATGCTCGGCGACCGTCAGCGCCGGATCGAGATCCGTCACGCCGGGCACGGGTCCGAGCGCGCTGATCCGGCGCACCGCCGCGAGCTGCTTGGGCAGCCGGAAGCCCCCCACGGACGCCTCGCCTTCCGTGGGGCGCATCCGCCCGGTGAGCGCGAGCAGCAGACAGGTACGGCCCGACCCCGAAGGCCCCTCGACCGCGATCAGCGACCCAGGCCCGGCCTCGACATCGACCCCGCGGAACGCCCAGCCCCGCGGCCCCTTGAGCCCGAACCCCCGCGCTGTGACGGCGGCTCCCCGCGCGCCGTCGCTTGGCCCGTCCACAGTTCCCCCTCGCACCCTCTTTTGAACTGACTGGTCAGTGCAAAAACTAGCCCGAACCTGCGATCGAGGCAAAAGCGCAGGTCAGAGCTGATTGTCAGTGGCGTACTCCACGATGGGCACATACGGCCACTGCGCCGTTACGCGACGACAGGAGGTTCGTCATGGCCAGCACTTCCGCAGCAGCCGCACGTCGGCACCGCCCCGTCGGCCCTGTCCCTGTAGCGACCGGCCCCGCGAGCGACGTTCACCCCGTCCTGCGCCGGGCCACGGCTCCGCCCGCCGCACTCGAACTGCTCGCCCAGGCCCGCGCCGGCATCGACGAGGCCGCGCACCTGGAGACTCCGAACGAGCGCTATGCCACGGCCCACCTCGCGGCCCTGCGCACCGCCGCCGCGGTCCTGGCCGCCCGCGGCCGCCCCGAGGCGACCCCGCGACGCAGGCAGCGGATCCGGAGCGCCTGGGAAGTGCTCCCCGAGATAGCGCCCGAACTGACCGAGTGGAGCGCCCTGTTCGCCTCCGGCGCGGCGCGCAGGGCCCGCGCGGAGGCGGGCATACAGGGCGCGGCCACCGTCCGCGACGCGGACGACCTGCTGCGTGACGTGGCGATGTTCTTGCGCCTCGTCGAGCGGATGCTGGTGCTGCAGCCGGTGCTGCCCCAGCCGAGGCAGGAGGCGCCGGACGCGAGCCGGGACGGGTGACGGGACAGGTGACGGGGCAGTCGGCCGAAGGCAATAGGGTGGGAGCGCCCGCACCCTCCTCGCTGCCGCAACGGCAGGCGGAGGGAACCCCCTAGCTCCGCCGCGGACATGCGGTGGACGCGCCGAGGAGTCAACTGCCGTGTCGGACCCGATGCGCCCCCGCGCTTCTCTCCGTACCGCCGTGGTCTGGGAGGTCCTCAAGGACGCCCTCGACCGCCGGGTCAAGGCCACGGGCCGGGAGTCACACTCCCTCGACGTGCTCGACACCGGAGGCGGCAGCGGAAACTTCGCCGTGCCCGTCGCCCGACTCGGCCACCGCGTCACCGTCGTCGACCCCAGCCCGAACGCCCTCTTCGCGCTCGAGCGCCGGGCCGCGGAGGCGGGCGTCGCCGATCGGGTGCGCGGCGTCCAGGGCGACGTACACGGCCTCTTCGACGTCGTGGAGCGCGCCGGGTTCGACGCGGTCCTGTGCCACGGCGTCCTCGAGTACCTGGACGACCCCGCCGAGGGCGTGCGCAACGCGGTCAGCGCGCTGCGCCCCTCCGGCACCCTCAGCCTGCTCGCCGCCGGCCTCGGCGGGGCCGTGCTCGCCCGCGCGCTCGCCGGGCACTTCACCGAGGCCAGGCAGGCGCTCAGCGACCCGGCAGGACGCTGGGGCGACGGCGACCCCGTGCCCCGGCGCTTCACCGCCGAGCAGCTCACCGAGCTGGTCGAGGAATCGGGCGCCCGGGTCGACGCGGTGCACGGGGTGCGCGTCTTCGCGGACCTGGTTCCCGGCGTCCTGGTGGACACCGAGCCCGGCGCCCTGGAAGCCCTCCTCAAGCTGGAGGCGGCCGCCGCGGAGCTCGCCGCCTTCCACTCCGTGGCCACCCAGCTGCATGTGCTCGGTGAGACCCGGGATGCCGACGAGGCCTGACGTTCGCCCTGGCTGCCCCGCTGATCAGCGACGCAGCCGCACATGGAGTACGGCACATACCCCCCGAACGGGCTATGGGCGCCGTATGATCGAGGCAGACCGTCCGGCATGCCGGGCCGGCCGCTGGGGAATGCACGCTTCAGCGAGCCGGAGCGGCAGGGTGGTCCGGTTTGGCGAAGTTGGCGCAGAGGGGCGGGTTTCACGGGGGCGATTCCCTGCCTATCCTGAAGGGGACCCCCGGTCGCCCCGGCGACTGCACGATGAGGAGGACTCCGTGCCGCTCTCGGAGCACGAGCAGCGCATGCTCGAGCAAATGGAGCGAGCGCTGTACGCCGAAGATCCCAAGTTCGCGACAGCGCTCGAGGGAAGCGGGCTGCGTACGTACACCCGGCGACGGGTCTACCAAGCGGTCGCGGGCTTCCTTGTTGGTATCGCCCTTCTCATGGCCGGAATGGTCGCCCAGCAGATCTGGGTGAGCGTGGTGGGATTCCTCGTCATGCTGGGATGTGCGGTACTCGCCGTCACCGGATGGCGCAAAGCGCCAAAGCCGGGTGAACAGCCGGCTGCAGGTACGCCCACGGCACCGGGCAGCGCCCCGGCCCGTCGGGAGACCAGGCAGCGCCGGTCGATGATGGATCGGATCGAGCAGCGCTGGCAGCGCCGCCGCGACGAACAGGGCCAATGAGCTTTTAGCTTTTCCAGTCGCATGTAACGCATGTAAGGGGTGACCGCCCATGGGCGGTCACCCCTTACATGCGTCCTCTCACGTGACCCTCGGCCCTCAGCCCTCCTGCTGCGAAGGCCGCGACGGCCGCGAAGGCCTCCGCAGTGCCGTCCACCGCTTGGCGATCCGCTCGGACCACCGTTCCTTGAGCGCTGCCCAGCGGTCCGAGACGGCCCAGACCACCCGTGCGGCCGAACGCGGCGCGAGCGTCGCCCGCAGCCGGGCCGGGCGGCTCGCCGTGGCCTGCAGACCGTCGGCCACACGGCGCACGTCGTCGCCGAGCCCTGCCGTCGGCTGCGGCCGTGGGGCGTAGAGCACCTGTTCGACCGCAGCGGCCAGGCGATGGACGGACTCCGCGGGTGCCGCGGTGAGCTGTCCGATGCGTACGATCCGGGCCGCGGCCTTGCGCGGGGTCTGCGACTCGTCCGGCGTGATCCCGTGGTCCCAGGCCGTATCGGTGACTTCGAGCCAGGCGGCAAGGGTCCGTGCGGCCGCGTCCGCCTCCGTACGTCCGGGCGAGCCCAGGCGCACCGCGCGGATCCGCTTGCGCCACAGCATCGGAAGCAAGGGCACGCCGAGGACCACAAGCGCCCCCAGGGCCACGGCCACGATCATGCCGATCGGCGGTCCTTCGCCGCCCGAGCCGCCCGCGATCGCCGGGGCCGAACTCGCGCAGCCGCCCTGCTTCTGCTGGTCGGGCGGGCAGCCCGTGGAGGCCGACGGCACGTCGGACGGCGCCGACGACGAGGTCGGCTCGGGCGACGCCGGGTCGCTCGCACCGTCGGACGGGGTGTCCGGGCGCGTGTAGTCCGGCACCGTGCCGCGGTTCGGGGTCGGCTCGAAGCGGGTCCAGCCCACGCCCTCGAAGTACAGCTCGGGCCAGGCGTGCGCGTCCCGCAGACCGACCGACATCGAACCGTCAGCCTGCGCGGCGCCGGGCGTGAAGCCCACCGCTACGCGCGCCGGGATGTCCAGGGTCCGCGCCATCGAGGCCATGGCGAACGAGAAGTGGACGCAGAAGCCTTCCTTCTGCTCCAGGAAGCGGGCGATGGCCGCCGGGCCGCTGCCCGCCCGTACCTGCGTGTTGTACGTGAAGCCGCCCTCGGAGGCGAACCAGTTCTGGAGCTTGACCGCCTTCTCGTAGTCGTTCGACGAGCCCTTGGTGATCTTGCGGGCCTCGGAGGCCACCACGGGCGGCAAGGAGCCGGGCACCTTGGTGAACTCTTCCGCGATCTGCCTGGGCGGCTCGGACGCGTTGGCCAGCTGCTCGGCCGTGGGCTCCACGATGAGGCTCTTGACCGAGTACTGCGCGCCGCGCGTCGTCTGGCCGCGGTCACCCACCAGGGCGCGCCCCACCGGCTCGTACCGCCAGCGGCCGTTGATCTTCACCTCGCTCGCCGGGTAGGGCATCGGCAGCCAGTTCTGCGCGTAGCTGTCGGCGGCCGAGATGTTCGTCTGGATCTCGCTCCTGGGGACGTCGGGGTAGAGCCCGGGCGGGTCCTCCAGGCGCGGCGGTACGTCCTCGATGCTGCGGACGGTGGTCTTCCAGGTCGTGCCGTCGAACTGGTCGAGGGAGACGATCCGCAGGTAGAGGTTCTCGGTCTCCTTGGCGTTCGTCTTGTACGAGATGACCTCGCGGTCGTCCGGTTCGTTCAGGCTGTCCTGGAGCGCGACCAGCGGATTCACCGCGGAGATCGTGCCGCCACCGCCGGAACCCGAGCCTCCGGCGCCACCGGAACCGTCGAGGAGCCCGCCGTCCAGGGCGGGCAGCGCGAGCGGCACCACCAGGGCGATGCCCAGGGCCACCGCGCCGATGCGCCGCCCCGTGCGGACCGGCGCGATCGCTCCGCTGTCGGTCTCCAGGCCTCCGGAGATCCGGCCTGGCGCGCGCGCCGCGCCCCCGAAGACCCGCCCCCACTGGGAGAGCCGGTCCCGGCCCTCCGCCAGGAGCAGCAGCAGATACCCGGCGGCCGCGAGCAGGAACCACAGCCACCCCGCCCCGTCCCCGGAGAGCCCCGCGGCGACCGAGTACAGCGCGAGCAGCGGAAGACCCGCGGGCGCTGCCGTACGGAACGTCACCGCGAGGGCGTCCACCGCCAGGCCGATCACCAGGACGCCGCCGACCAGCATCAGCCGGATGCCGTCACTGAGCGGCGCCGGGATCGCGTACTGCCCGACGTCGTTGCCGCCCGCCTCGAGGAGCAGCCCGAACTCCCGGAACACGTCCGGGCCGGGCAGCACCCCGCCGATCGCCTGCCCGCGGGCGAACACCAGCGTCAGGAGCAGCAGGGTCACAAGCGCCTGCACCGCGACCGTGACCGGCCGGGCCAGCGGGACCCGCCGGGTGAGCGCGCCCACGCCGCTCTGCAGCGCGAGCAGGATCGCCGCCTGGACGAACCACGTCGCCGGATCGACGAGCGGCAGCAGCGCCCCCGACGCCATCAGCGTGGCCGCCGTGGCACAGAGCGCGAGTCGCGCGCGCCCACTCATGAACGTCCCCCTGTTGTCGTGCCTGCGGTCCTGCCGGACCGGCAGCCGCTCATCCCCAGCCCCCGGTCGGCGTCCCCGCCGCCGGAGCCGGGCCCGTGCTGGCCCGCAGATGGTCCGCCTGGCGCCACAGGTCCACCAGGCCGACCCCAGGAGGTACCGCCACGGCCGTCCAGCCCGCCTCGCGCAGCATCCGGACCCGCTCGTCGCCGGGGCCCGGGAGAGCGCCGCCGGGGCCCTGGGCCCAGGCCGTGCTGTCCAGGACGAAGGCGACCGCGGCGCCGCTGCGCTGCCGCATCTTGGCGGCCACCGTCGCCTGCTCCTCGTCGAGGTCGCCGAGGAAGGCGATCAGCAGGCCTTCGTTGCCCCCGCGCAGCACGTCGTACGCGGGAGAGAGCCCCGCGCCGTCCGAGTGGTCGATCACCGCGAGGGTGTCCATCATCAGTCCTGCCGCGTCCGCCGACTCCTGGCTGGCGCCCGCGAAACCGTCCGAGCCCTCGCCGGGCACGGAATTTCCGGTGTCGGTCAACAGCCGTACCGAAAAGCCCCGTTCGAGCATGTGCACCAGGGCGGACGCCGTGCCCGACACCGCCCACTCGAAGGCCGAGTCAGGGCCCGCGCCCCGGAAGGCGTGCGCCCGGGTGTCCAGGAGCACCGTGCAGCGGGCCCGCTGCGGCTGCTCCTCGCGGCGCACCATCAGCTCGCCGTAGCGAGCCGTGGAACGCCAGTGGACGCGGCGCAGGTCGTCGCCGTGGCGGTAGCCCCGAGGGATCACGTCGTCCTCGCCCGCGAGGGCGAGCGAGCGGTGCCGCCCGTCGCCGTACCCCTTGGCCTCGCCGGTCAGCCGCACCGGAGGCAGCGCATCCACGCGCGGGATGACCGTCAAGGTGTCGTACGTCGAGAAGGAGCGGGTCAGTTCGCACATCCCGAAGGGGTCCGTCAGACGGAGCTGGAGCGGGCCGAGCGGATAGCGCCCGCGCAGGTCCGAGCGGACGCGGTAGGACACCTCCCTGCGGCCCCCCGCCTCCACCCGGTCGAGCACGAACCGGGGCCGCGGCCCCAGGACGTAGGGCACCCGGTCCTGGAGCATCAGGAGGCCCGTGGGCAGCCGCGAGACGTTGTCCATCCGCAGATGGACACGGGCCTCCGAACTGGCGGGCACGCGCGCGGGGGAGAGCCTGCGGCTGCCCGCGACGCGGTAGCGGGTGCGGTAGAGCACCATCGCGCACACCAGCGGCAGGACGGCGAGCAGCAGCCCGACCCGGAGCAGATCACTCTGTCCCAGGACGTACGCGCAGACGGCGGCGGCGATCCCGGCCGCGAGGAACGAACGCCCGCGCGTGGTAAGGCCCGCGAGCGCGGTCCGCAGTCCGCCCTTGCCCTCCTCGTCCTGCGCCGGCTGCGGCCCCCCGGCCGCCATCACAGCCTCCGCGCGCCGGGCGGCTGCTGATTGAAGTAGCCGCTGTTCGGCTGGACGGCGGCCGGGACGGGCGTGCGCTGGAGGATCTCCAGGACGACCGATTCGGCCGTACGACGGTTCAACTGGGCCTGTGCCGTGGGCAGCAGCCGGTGCGCGAGCACCGCCACGGCGAGGGCCTGGACATCGTCCGGTAGGGCGAACTCCCGGCCGCTGAGCGCCGCGGAGGCCTTGGCCGCGCGCAGCAGGTGCAGCGTCGCGCGCGGGGACGCCCCGAGTCTCAGGTCCGGGTGGTTTCGGGTCGCCCCGACCAGTTCCACGGCGTACCGCCGTACCGGATCGGCGACGTGGACCGTGCGGACCGCGTCGATGAGCTTCACGATGTCGTGCGCGTGCGCCACCGGCTGGAGGTCGTCGAGCGGCGATACACCGCCGTGCACGTCCAGCATCTGCAGCTCGGCATCCGGGCTCGGATAGCCGATCGAGACGCGCGCCATGAAGCGGTCGCGCTGCGCCTCGGGCAGGGGATAGGTCCCCTCCATCTCGACGGGGTTCTGCGTCGCCACCACCATGAAGGGGCTCGGCAGTTCATAGGTCTGCCCGTCGATGGTGACCTGGCGCTCCTCCATGGACTCCAGGAGCGCGGACTGCGTCTTGGGAGACGCGCGGTTGATCTCGTCGCCGATCACGATCTGCGCGAAGATCGCGCCGGGCTTGAACTCGAAGTCCCGGCGCTGCTGGTCGAAAATGGACACACCAGTGATGTCCGACGGCAGCAGGTCAGGCGTGAACTGGATGCGCCGCACCGAACAGTCGATGGACCGCGCCAGTGCCTTGGCGAGCATGGTCTTGCCCACGCCCGGTACATCCTCGATCAGCAGATGCCCCTCGGCGAGGAGCACGGTCAGCGAAAGCCGTACGACCTCTGGCTTGCCCTCGATCACACCCTCGACCGACCCGCGGACACGCTCCGCTGTGGCGGTCAGATCTGTGAGGCTCGCTCGATCGTCATAGGTCGTCACCCGGCCCTCCTCGGACACGTTCTCCGGGCCGACGCCATGTGTGCGGCCCGGCCCACCCCGAATCACGGACACCACGCGTGAATCGTTCAGCGCGGTGCCCCACCCCGCATTCTTGTTGGGCATACCGGGTTGTGTCACTCGCCCGCGGATAACTGGCGGCGATATGTCG
Source organism: Streptomyces rectiviolaceus (assembly GCF_039533825.1). Taxonomy (NCBI): domain Bacteria; kingdom Bacillati; phylum Actinomycetota; class Actinomycetes; order Kitasatosporales; family Streptomycetaceae; genus Streptomyces; species Streptomyces rectiviolaceus. The sequence goes on along the minus strand of NZ_BAAAUG010000029.1, from coordinate 2,641 downwards.
GGTCTTGCGGCCTTTTGGTTGCCGAGTCGATCCGGAAACGTCCGGTCCGGACCCGGTCACTCAGGGTCGATCTCCCGCAGCAGACCCGTGGTCACATCGAAGACGAATCCCCGCACATCGCCGGTGTGCAGAAGGAACGGCGAGGTCCGCACGCGCTGCATCGACTGCCGCACGTCCTGGTCGACGTCGCGGAAGGCCTCCACCGCCCAGGCGGGCCGCTGGCCGACCTCGAGCTCGAGCTCGTGCCGGAACTCCTCGGTGAGGCTCTCCAGGCCGCAGCTGGTGTGGTGGATCAGTACGACACTCCGCGTGCCGAGGGCGCGCTGGCTGATCGTCAGGGAACGGATGACGTCGTCGGTGACCACGCCGCCCGCGTTGCGGATGGTGTGGCAGTCACCCAGTTCGAGGCCCAGCGCGTCGTGGAGGTCGATGCGGGCGTCCATGCAGGCGACGACGGCCACGCCCAGGACGGGGCGTGCGTCCATGCCGGGGTCGGTGAAGCCGGAGGCGTACCGGTGGTTCGCCTCGACGAGGCGGTCCGTGACGGTGCCGCCGGTGGCTATGTCACCGATCGGCTCTGCGGGAGTGCGGCCCGTAGGGGATGCGGAAGTCGACATGACTATGACGTTAGTCGTCACTGATCGCCCGGGCCCGCTGTGAGAAGGGACAAAGAACGTCAATGAGTCTTGTTGTGAGCTAACCCACAGGGGTGGAGCGGCTACCCCCGAACGGGTGACGGAGTGCGATTCGCGGCTCCTGCGACGACCCGTCCGCGACGCGCAGGCCAGTTGATTGACCGGGCGACAGGGTGGACTAAAGTGACGCGAAGTGGGAGGGCCGTGACCTGCTCCCCGCTGGAATGTTCACCCCGGGGATTCCTGTAATCCCCCCGCGTGCGCGGTGCGTACGTACGGCTCGGCCTCCTCCCGCTCCCGGTCGGCTGACGCCACTTCCCCGGCGCCAGCAGGCCATTCCCCTTCTCGAGCGGGCGGGGACCCGGCCGTGCGCACGACTCGCCGCGCCGGACCTGAGAGGGCCCTTTGAGCCAGACCCGACATGTCCCGGTGATGCTCCAGCGATGCCTGGACCTGTTGGCTCCCGCGCTCGCCGAGCCGGGCGCGGTCGTCGTCGACTGCACCCTCGGACTCGGCGGCCACAGCGAGGCGCTGCTTTCCACCTTCCCGTCGGCCCGCCTCATCGGCCTCGACCGCGACAAGGAAGCGCTGCGGCTCTCCGGGGAGCGGCTCGCCCCCTTCGGCGACCGGGCCGAACTGGTGCACGCGGTCTACGACGAGCTCCCCGACGTGCTCGACCGGCTCGGCATCGCCAAGGTCCAGGGCGTCCTCTTCGACCTCGGCGTCTCCTCCATGCAACTCGACGAGGCGGACCGCGGGTTCGCCTACGCGCAGGACGCGCCCCTGGACATGCGCATGGACCAGACGACCGGAATGAGCGCGGCCGAGGTCCTCAACACGTACGCACCGGGCGAACTGGTGCGGATCCTGCGCCAGTACGGCGAGGAGAAGCAGGCCAAGCGGATCGTGAGCGCCGTCGTGCGCGAGCGCGAGAAGGAGCCGTTCAGCAACAGCGCGCGGCTCGTCGAGCTGATCCGTGACTCCCTGCCGCAGGCCGCCAAGCGCACCGGCGGCAACCCCGCCAAGCGCACCTTCCAGGCCCTGCGCATCGAGGTCAACGGCGAGCTGAGCGTCCTGGAGGCAGCCATCCCCGCTGCCGTGAAGACGCTCGCCGTCGGCGGCCGCATCGCCGTCCTCTCGTACCACTCGCTCGAGGACAGGCTGGTCAAGCAGGTGTTCGCGGCCGGTGCCGCGACGACCGCGCCGCCCGGCCTGCCGGTCGTCCCCGAGCGCTACCAGCCCCGGCTCAAGCTGCTCACGCGCGGCGCGGAACTCCCCACCGAGGAAGAGGTCGCCGAGAACCGCCGGGCGGCCCCGGCACGGCTGCGGGGTGCGCAGCGCATCCGCGAGGAGACTCCGTGAAGCGCGCCCGCCGGGAGCATCCGTGAACGGCGTCCCTGAGGAGGCCCCATGAGCAAGAAGCCCGAGCTGCGCGGGAGGGCCGCCCGGCTCGCGCGGCTCCTGCCGTCGGGGCCGAGCCAGGCCGCGCGCACGCCCTTCGTGCTGCTCGTCGTGCTGCTGCTCGGCGGCGGTCTGATCACGCTGCTCATCCTGAACTCCTCGCTCAACGAAGGCTCGTTCCAGCTGAGCGAGCTCAAGAAGGAGACGACGGAGCTCACGGACCAGGAGCAGGAGCTCCAGCGGGACGTGGACGCCTACGCCGCTCCTGACGCCCTGCAGCGCCGCGCCCGTGAGCTCGGCATGGTGCCGGGCGGCGACCCGGCCTTCCTGAACCCTGACGGCACCGTGCGCGGCGTTCCCGGCACCGCCGAGCAGTCCGCGCTGCGGAGCGACCCGCGCCCGCAGGAGGTGGCGTCCCCGGCGCCCTCGGTCTCGATCCCGCCGCCGACCACGCCGCCGCCCTCGCAGCCCCAGGCATCCCCGGCCCTCTCGGACGCCACGCCCACCCCCTCCGCGAAGCCCGGCCCCACGATCTCCGGCAGGTGACGTAAGTGACGGACCGTCAACCCCCGCGACGCAGGGTCCCGGGTCCCGCGCGGCCCTCG
>NZ_BAAAUG010000028.1:32810-44392 GCF_039533825.1 Streptomyces rectiviolaceus | reverse complement strand
CTCCCGATCCCCGCGGCCGCGCCCTTGGCCGCGTCCAGGAGCCGCGTGGCCGCGGACACCGCCGGGGTGGGCACGTCGGCCGAGCGCAGCCGGACCAGGACCGCGAGGCTCTGGCCCGCCGTGCCCCACGGCACGGTGCATAGGGCGGTGGCCCCTTGCACCGTACGGACCGAAGGGGCGGAGTCGGGGTCGGCGGAAGGCCAGGGGGCCACGCAGACCACCGCGTGCAGACCCTCGCCGCGCGGGCCGAGCGCCGTGCGCAGGTCGGCCACGGCCATGTCCCGCTGCCAGCCCCGCTCGGCGGTCAGGACCGCCCGGAACTCCCGGGTCAGGTCCGCGCCCGCCTGCGCCTCGTCGGCGAGCAGCGCGCCGATGCGGGTGGCGACCTCCATGGCGGCGGTCAGCTGGGCGTCCGTGGGCCCCGGATCGTCGTCGAGCAGCCATACGTATCCCAGGGCGAACCCCCGGTGCCGTACGGGAAGGCAGATCCGCCCGCGATGGACGCCCGCCTCCGGAGTGGGCGGAATGCGGATCGGTGCCGTCGCCCGGGTGATGCCGAAGCTCTCGAACCAGGTGCGGACCCCGGCCGTGGAACGGCGGGTGAGGATCGAGCGGGTGCGCACCGGGTCGAGAGCCGTCGTGTCGAAGTCGCTGTCGCCGCCGCTGTCGTGCGCGCCGAAGGCGATCAGTTCGAAATCGCGGTTCTCCAGCGTCGCGGGGGCGCCGAGCAGGGCTGAGATCTCGTCGACCAGTTCCTGGTAATCGCCTTTCACACTGTCCATTCTGACGTACTTCGCCCCTGCCTTCAGACAGATGTCTGAGATCCAGGGCACGGATGCGTGACAGCTGTCGATGGCCCGGGATCGGAGGGATCCTTAAGTTTCACGGTGGTTCTCCGTGCCGTACCGGCTTGTTACGCATATCCAGGTACGGCCCCGTTCTACTCTCCGTGGAGGTGCCCGTGCTGGGTCCCGTGATCCTCGCCGCGTCGCGCAGCGACCAGATGCGCCGTTTCGTATCGGCGGCCCCGGGCACCAAGCAGGTCGTCGCCCGCTTCATCGCCGGTGAGACCGTGGACCAGGTCGTGCCGATCATCACGGACGCCGCCGACAAGGGCCTTGAGGTCACCCTCGACGTCGTCGGCGAGGACATCACCACGCCCGAGCAGGCCGCCGCCGCGCGCGACGCCTACCTGGAGCTCGTCGAGCGCCTCAAGGACCTCGGCCTCGGCACGAAGGCCGAGATGTCCATCAAGCTCTCGATGTTCGGCCAGGCCCTGGAGGGCGGCCACGAGCTGGCCCTCGCCAACGTCCGCCCGGTCGTCCGCGCCGCCGCCGCGATCGGCACCACGGTCACCCTGGACGCCGAGGACCACACCACCCTCGACTCGATGTTCGCCATCCACGAAGAGCTGCGGAAGGACTTCCCGCAGACCGGCTGCGTCATCCAGTCGTACCTCTTCCGTACCGAGGACGACGCCCGCCGCCTGGCCGCGGCGGGCAGCCGCGTACGCATCGTGAAGGGCGCCTACAAGGAGCCCGCCGAGGTCGCGTACCAGGACAAGGCGGAGATCGACAAGGCGTACGTGCGCATCATGCGCATCCTGATGGAGGGCGCCGGGTACCCGATGATCGGGTCCCACGACCCGCGCCTGATCTCCATCGCACAGGAGCTCGGTCGGCGCGCAGGGCGCAAACTGGATGAGTACGAGTTCCAGATGCTGTACGGCATCCGCAGCGACGAGCACCTGCGGCTCGCGGCCGAGGGCCACCGGATGCGCGTCTACACCGCCTACGGCACCGACTGGTACGGATATTTCATGCGCCGCCTCGCGGAGAAGCCGGCCAACCTGCTCTTCTTCGCCCGCTCCATCCTCACCAAGGGCTGAGCGCTCCTTTCCCGACTTCCCCCGACCCCCCTCCAAGGAGATACGGAACTCATGGACGCCGTCACCCAGGTCCCCGCGCCGGTCAACGAGCCGGTGCACGGCTACGCCCCCGGTTCCCCGGAGCGTGCCCGCCTCGAGACCAAGCTCAAGGAGCTCTCCGAGAACCCCATCGAGCTGCCGATGACCATCGGCGGCGTCAAGCGCCTCGGTGGCGGTGAGCCCTTCCAGGTCGTGCAGCCGCACAACCACAAGGCCGTCATCGGCAACGGCCGCGGCGCCACGCAGCAGGACGCCCAGGACGCGATCGACGCCGCTCTCGCCGCCGCCCCGGCCTGGCGCGCGATGTCCTTCGACAACCGCGCCGCGATCATCCTGCGCGCCGCCGAGCTGCTCTCCACGACGTGGCGCGAGACGCTCGCCGCCTCGACGATGCTCGGCCAGTCGAAGACCGCCCAGCAGGCCGAGATCGACACTCCCTGTGAGCTCATCGACTTCTGGCGCTTCAACGTCAAGTACGCCCGTGACCTGCTCGCCGAGCAGCCCCCGGCGAACTCGACCGGCGTCTGGAACCGCCTGGACCACCGCCCGCTCGAGGGCTTCGTCTACGCGATCACGCCGTTCAACTTCACCGCCATCGCGGGCAACCTGCCGACCGCACCGGCCCTCATGGGCAACGTGGTCGTGTGGAAGCCGTCCCCGACGCAGACGCACGCCGCCGTGCTGCTCATGCAGCTCCTGGAGGAGGCGGGCCTGCCCAAGGGCGTCATCAACCTGGTGACCGGCGACGGCAAGGCCGTGTCCGACGTGGCCCTGACCCACCGCGACCTGGCGGGCATCCACTTCACCGGCTCGACCCCGACCTTCCAGCACCTGTGGAAGACGGTCGGCGAGAACATCGCCAACTACCGCACGTACCCCCGCCTGGTCGGCGAGACCGGCGGCAAGGACTTCGTCGTCGCGCACCCCAGCGCCGACCGCGCCGTCCTCAAGACGGCCCTGACCCGTGGCTCCTTCGAGTTCCAGGGCCAGAAGTGCAGCGCATCGTCGCGTGCGTACGTCCCCGCCTCGATCTGGAACTCCGGCTTCAAGGAGGAGTTCGCGGCCGAGGTCGACGGCATCAAGATGGGTGACGTCACCGATCTGTCGAACTTCATCGGCGCCGTCATCGACGAGCGCGCGTTCGCCAAGAACAAGGCGGCCATCGACCGCGCCGCGGCCGACCCGACCTGCACGATCGTCGCGGGCGGCACGTACGACGACTCGGTGGGCTACTTCGTGCGCCCGACCGTCGTCGAGTGCTCGGACCCGGCCAACGAGGTCTTCACGACCGAGTACTTCGGCCCGTTCCTGGCGATCCACGTCTACGAGGACGACAAGTACGACGAGATGCTGGCCCAGATGGAGTCGGCTTCGGACTATGCCCTGACGGGTTCGGTCATCTCGGGCGACCGCGCGGCCGCGGCGTACACGATGGACAAGCTCCGCTACGCGGCGGGCAACTTCTACATCAACGACAAGTCGACCGGCGCCGTCGTCGGCCAGCAGCCCTTCGGCGGCGGTCGGTCCTCCGGCACGAACGACAAGGCCGGCGCCCCGCAGAACCTGCAGCGCTGGACGCTGACCCGCGCCATCAAGGAGACGCTGGTCTCGCCGACGGACTACTCGTACCCGCACATGGGCTGAGCCCCCCCCCGGGCTTCGAAGCTCACCCCTGAACCCCGCCTCCGACCTGGGCCCCACCCCGGTCGGAGGCGGTGTTGTTCGTCAGGAAGCCGTCGATCAGTCCGCCGATCTGCGCGGCGTGCGTCTCCAGGGCGAAGTGTCCGGCGGGCAGCAAGTGCACTTCGGCCTCCGGCAGATCGCGCAGGAAGGCGAGCGCGCCCTCCGGCACGAAGATCTGGTCGTGGGCGCCCCAGACCGCGAGCAGCGGGACCTGGGAGTCGCGGAAGTACGCGTGGAACGCGGGGTACAGGTCGATGTTGCTGCCGTAGTCGCCCATCAGGGAGAGCTGGATCTCGTCCTGGCCGTCGCGGGCCATCAGGGCGATGTCGTGGTGCCAGGCGTCCGGGTTCAGCAGGCTCTGGTCCACCACCCCGTGCGTGTACTGCCACTTGATGCCTTCCGGGGAGCGGATCTCCCGTACGGGCTCGGCGGTCTTCTCGCTCGGGTCGGCGATGTACGCGAGCACGGGTGCCCACGCCTCGGTGCCGAGGCCCTCCTCGTACGCGTTGCCGTTCTGCGTGATGATCGCGGTGACGCGCTCGGGGTGCGCGAGCGCCAGGCGCAGGCCGATGGGGGCGCCGTAGTCCTGGACGTAGAGCGCGAAGCGGGTCAGGCCGATGCGCTCGGTGAACTCGGCGGTGACGTCGGCCAGTTCGGCGAAGGTGTACGTGAAGTCCTGCGCGGAAGGGGCGGCGGAGCGGCCGAAGCCGATGTGGTCCGGGGCGATGACGCGGTAGCGGTGGGCGAGCCGGGGGATGAGGTCGCGGAACATGTGGGAGCTGGTGGGGAAGCCGTGCAGCAGGAGGAGGACGGGGGCGTCGGCGGGGCCCGCCTCGCGGTAGAAGATCTCGTGGCCGCGGACGGTGATGGAGCGGTGGTGGGTGCGGGCCTGCTGCGAGCTGCTCATCTCTAACCCCTCAAGTGCGTTTTGGTGGTTGCGATGAGGTGAGTAGAGCACGCGCACGCCTAACTGGTCAATGCGCATTGAAGGGTTAGAGGGTTTGATGCGGGCTCAGCGGCTCGTGCCCGTCGCCGCCGTGATCACCTCGTTCAGGACCTCCCGTGCCCGCAGCAGGTCCGCCACCTGGCGGTCGATCCTGGCCCGCTCATCGGTCAGCTCGTCGACCAGCCACGGCGTCGCCTTCTCCGACGGGCCGCCGTCCTTGTCCCGCATGCACGGCAGCAGCTGGACGATCTTCGCGCTGCACAGGCCCGCCGCGAACAGCTCCTGGATGTGGACGACCCGGTCCACCGCCGACTCCGGGTAGTCGCGGTGGCCGCCCGGGGTACGGTCCGCGTACAGCAGGCCCTGCTTCTCGTAGTAGCGCAGGGAACGCTCGCTCACAGCGGTACGCTCCGCCAGCTCGCCGATCCTCATGTCACCCGCACCTCGCACCTCCGCACCTCGTACCTCCGCACCTCGCGCCTCCGCACCTCGTACCTCCGCACTTGAATCTGACACCAGTGTCAGCTTCTACCGTTCCGGCATGACGAACACCTCGCTTCTCGCCCCCTATTCCGCGGCCCGCATCGGCCACCTCCCCAACCGCGTCGTCATGGCCCCCATGACCCGCGCCCGCGCGGCGGACGACGGCACTCCGCTGCCGGTCGTCGCCGATTACTACGCCCAGCGCGCGAGCGCCGGCCTCATCGTCACCGAGGGCATCTGGCCAAGCAGCCGGGGCCAGAGCGGCTGGCGCTATCCAGGGCTGCAGACCGCCGCGCACATCGAGGGCTGGCGGCGGGTGACCGACGCCGTGCATGCCGCAGGGGGCCGTATCTACGCGCAGCTGATGCACGGCGGCCGCAACGGCCATCCGCTGGCCCGCATCGACGGTGACCTGCCGCTCGCGCCATCGGCCGTGACCCCGCCCGGCCATGCGCACGGCCCGGACGGCAGCAAGCCCGACTACGTCGCCCCGCGCGAGATGACCCTCGACGACATCCGCACGGCGATCAAGGACTTCGCGGACGCCGCCCGCAACGCCGTCGCCGCCGGCTTCGACGGGGTCGAACTGCACGGCGCCAACAGCTACTTGATCCACCAGTTCCTCGCGGACAACACCAACCTCCGCGACGACGCGTACGGCCGCGGCTCGGTCGCCGACCGCATCCGCTTCGCCGTCGAGGTCGTGCGCGCCGTCGCCGACGCCATCGGCGCCGAACGGCTCGGCCTGCGCCTCTCGCCGGGAAACCCGCAGTTCGGCATGGCGGAGGCCGACCCCGGCCCCGTCTACCGCGCGCTCCTCGACGAGATCGACGGCCTCGGCCTCGCCTACCTCCACCTCACCGACAACGACGGCTACCCGGCCCTCGCCGACCTGCGCCCCCGCTGGCACGGCGTCCTCATCGGCAACGTCGGCGAGAACGGCGACCCGACGACACGGGAGGCGGGCGAGGCCGTCCTGGCGTCCGGCGCCGCCGATCTCGTCTCGTACGGGCGGGCGTTCATCTCCAACCCCGACCTGCCGGAACGCTTCGCGGCGGGCGCGCCCCTCCAGGAGATCGACGAGGCGCACCTCTACACCAACGGGGCCGAGGGGTACAGCGACTACCCGGCCCTGGAGCGGGAGTTGGTGTCCGCTCAGGGCGGCGCTCAGACCTCCACGAGGACCTGATCAAGCGATTTCCGTACGAGATCGGGGACCTGGCAGTCCGGCGCCGGGTAACCCACGGGGATCACCGCGAACGCCTTCTCGTTCTCCGGCCTGCCGAGCACCTGCGACAGGAACCGCATCGGGCTCGGCGTGTGGATCAGCGCGGCAAGGCCCGACAGGTGCAGCGCGGACAGCAGCATCCCCACCGCGATGCCGACCGACTCGTCGACGTAGTAGTGCTTGTGCTTGGTGCCGTCATCGCCCAGCCAGTAGCGCTGCTGGAAGACGACGACGAGCGCGGGGGCGTCCGTCAGATGCGGCTTCACCTCGTCCGTGCCGAGCGGGCGCAGGGCCGCGAGCCACTCCTCGCCGAGCCGCCCGTCGTACGAGACGCGCTCCTCCTGCTCGGCGGCCTCGCGGATGCGGCGGCGCACCTCCGGGTCCTGGACGAGGACGAACGTCCACGGCTGCTGGTGCGCGCCGGACGGTGCCGTCGCCGCGCATGCGATGGCGTCCCGCACGACCTGAGCGGGCACCGGGTCCGGCGCGAACTGCCGCACCGTGCGCCGCTCCCGCATCCGCTCGCGCAACTCGGCGGCGTGCGCGAGGGATTCGTCCTCGGGCATGCGGGCGGGGCGGTAGGGGACGGAGCGGTAGGGCTCGCCGTGGATGGGGGTCCAGGGACGTTCTGCGGTCTCGTCAGCCATGGTCACGAGTGTGCCCCGGTCAGCTCCATCCCGTCACGATCAATGAGAGCCCGATCGTGAATCCGCCGCACAGAAGGGCCAGATACAGCCCGTAGAACCGTCGGAGACGGTGTACGAGGAACCCGAAGGCCCCGAAGGCGAGGCCCACCGTGAGGGTGCGGGAGCCGCGGGAGAGTGCCGAGTGGGCCAGCCAGTCCTGCGGCGCGATGTCGGCGCGGCCCGCCTCGCGTGCGTACACCTTGAAGGGGATGCCGTTCCAGGGCTGGTGGCGGACGGCCGCCGCGGCTTCGGTGGCCAGCTCGCTGCGTACCTCCGCGCGCATCCGCTCGGTGGTCAGCGGATGCGGCAACTGCACGCCGGACGCGGCAAGTTGGAGGGCGAGCAGCCCGCCCGCCAGGGAGCCCGCGAGTGCCGTGAGGGACAGCTTCAGGGCCCGGCGCGGCACCGCCACGCAGGCGATCGCCAGGAACAGCTCCGGCATCAGGGGCCAGCTCAGCGCCTCCGCGAAGGCCCAGACGAAGGCGGCGGCGAGGCCCCAGCGCGAGCCGATGACAGCGGCGGTCCGCTTTCGGGCGACGGAGTCCTTGAGCGGCTCCCGCTCGGTACGCCGGTGAAGCGCCGCCACGGCGTCACGCGCCGCCTCCGGGGTCGTGTCCGGGGGGAGCGGCGCTCCGATGCGGACCCTCACCAGGGTGGGGCGGAGTCGGCCGTGCTTGGGCAGGAGGCGGGCCGTGCCGTCGATGGCGACCGGGACGATGGGTACGTGGGCGTGCCGGGCGAGGATCAGCGCCCCCTTGTGGAAGGAGCCAAGCTCGCCTGCCCGGGCGCGGGTGCCCTCGGGGAAGAGGACGACGGCTCCGCCCGCGCGGAGGGTGTCCGCCCTGGACAGCAGGTCGTCCATGCCGCCTCCGGTGCGGCGCACGGGGAAACCCGCGGCCAGGCGGCTGCAGATGCGCTTCCGCCAGGGGGAGGCGAACCAGTAGTCCGCGGCGGCGCCTATCGCGGGCGCGTGGCCGGCGTCGAGCGCCGCGAGGACGGCGGCGGTGTCCGCGTGGGACGAGTGGTTCGCCACGACCACGCAGCCGCCGCGCGGGAGTCGACCGCGCCGCTCGATACCGCCGGTGAGGGTGAGCAGGGTCCACCAGAGGGCACGGCGGAGACGGGCCGCGCCTCGCTTCGGGCGCCGTCGGTCACCGGCTCCGCCGGGTTCGTCCTCAAAGGCCGGACGGGCTGGGTGCGTCGTACGGACCTTCACAGCGTCACCACCATCGTCAGGAGCAGAGCGACCAGCAGCGAATCGATCCGGTCGAGCAGCCCGCCGAACCCCGGCAGCCAGCTCCCCGCGTCCTTCACGCCCGCCTCGCGCTTGACCATCGACTCCAGAAGATCCCCCAGTACGCAGCCCACGAGCACCGCGGACCACAGCACGAGGGAGAACGCGCCGACCGCGGCCAGCGCGGCGGCGGTCGCGGCGGCGGCGCCCGCGACGCCCGCCCAGGTCTTGTTGGGGGAGAGGGGAGAGAGCGGCCGGGACAGGAGCCCCCTGCGGCCGAGGGCCGTACCCCCGCACCACGCCCCCACGTCCCCGAACGCCACCGCGACGCCCACCGCCACCGCCGTGTCGCCGAGCAGCACGAGACCGCTCAGCGAGACGGGGATCCAGAGGAGCCCGAAGACCGTCCGGCTCGCCCGCGTGAAGCCCTGCGCGGCATCTCCGGAGAAGAGGGCCGCACCGGCGGCGACGATCAGCAGCACGCCCGCCGTCCGCAGATCCAGGGCGCCGGGCGCGGCCCAGGCGATCCCCGGCACCGCGACGGCGGACACCCCGAGCACCGCGCGCTCGCCCCGCGGCAGCCCCGCCATCCGCGCGTACTCGCCCACGGCGACCACTCCGAGCCCGGCCGCGAGCGCGAACGCCCCTGCCCGGCCGAGGAAGAACGCCCCGAGGAAGAGCGGCGCGGCCAGCGCCCAGGTCCGCCACCGCTTGCGCAGCTCGCCACGCATCCGCACCCGCGAGGGCAGCGCGGCAACGGCCACCCCACCGGCCCCGAGCACCCCGGCGACCACGGGCAGGGCCCGCCCCGCGGCTTCCCCGGCGACGAACGCGGCGCTCATCGCTCGCTCCGCACGTCACCGGCGGGCAGCGGAGAGGCACCCAACTCCCGCCACAGGCGCGCGAGTCGGAGCCCCACCGTGAGGACCGAACCCGCGGCGATCACCACGAGTACCGGAACGACCCACCCGGAAGCCGCCGCGAGGACCACCAGGGCGCAGCGCTCCGTCTTGCCGACCGGGCCGCCGTTGAGGCGGGGCGCGCCTGCTGCCGCGCCCGCGAGCGACACCCACGAAGGCAGCGTCGCCGCGAGGCCCGCCGTCGCCACCAGCCACAGCGGGGCCAGGGTGAGGAAGCCTGCCAGCATGGCCAGATCGGCGGTCCGGTCGCCCAGTTCGTTCAGGAGCGCGCCGCGCCGCGTCGTGCGGCCCGTGTCGCGGGCCAGCGCGCCGTCGAGGTTCGCGAAGGCGAGCCGGGCGGCGAGCAGCACGGCCACGGGGAGCGCGGCGATCGGCACCGGAAGCCAGGCGAGCGCCGCCGCGGCGCCCGCCGCGCAGAACACACCCGCCACGGTGAGGGTGTCGGGCGACACCTCGCGGCGCGCGAGCGCGCCACGTACGCCGGACAACCGGTCCGCGTACCAGGGCTTGAGAGCGTAGAGGCCGTTCATGGCACCGACTCTGCCGCCGTCGGGCCGCGGGCGAATCGGCGTGCGTACTCAGATGTGGGCTGAGTACGGTGTATGGGTGACCACGCTGCGTACGGCCCATACCTACGATCTCGACCCCGCCGAACTCCGCGCCGCCCGCGCCCTGATGGCCGAGGCGTTCGACGGGGACTTCACCGATCAGGACTGGGACCACGGCCTCGGAGGTGTGCACGCACTCGTGCACGACGACTCCGGCCTCCTCCTCGCGCACGGCTCCGTGGTCCAGCGCCGGATCCTGCACAACGGCCGTTCGCTGCGCGTCGGTTACGTCGAAGCGGTCGCCGTCCGTCCCGACCGGCAGCGGCAGGGCCTCGGCGGGCAGGTGATGGGGGTGCTGGAGAAGGTGATCGACCGTGCGTACGCGCTTGGCGCGCTCTCGGCGTCGGACGAGGGGCAGCGGCTCTACCTCGCGCGCGGCTGGCAGGAGTGGAAAGGAGCGGTCGGCACCCTCGGCCCGGAGGGCGTGGTCCACATGCCGGACGAGGAGCCCCCGCTCCTCTGGGGCGCCGACCTCGACCCGGCGCACGAACTCCTCATCGACTGGCGCGACGGGGACATCTTCTAGCCGCCGAGTGCGTCCGATGCCGCTTCCGTCGCCCGAACGATGATCTTGCCCCGGTTCTCGCCCCGCAGCATCCCCAGGAACGCGTCCACGATGGAGCCGAAGCCGTCGACCACGGTCTCGTCGAGCCCGATGCGTTCGCTCTGCAGGTGCGGCACCACGAACTCGTACAACTCCTCCTGCACGTCGCGGTAGTCGCGGACATGGAAGCCTTCCATGCGCAGGCTCTTCTCGACGATGTCGGGGAGGTTGCGCAGGGTGTACGGCGTGCCGGTGCTGTTGTACTGGGCGATCGTGCCGATGCGTACGATCCGTCCGTACTCGCGCAGCGAGGAGATCGCGGCTTCGAGGGGCTCGCCGCCGACGTTGTCCAGGTAGAGGTCGATCCCGTCGGGCGCCGCCTTCGCGAGCAGTTCGGCCGTCGGGCCCGTGTGATAGTCGAAGGCCTCGTCGTAGCCGACGTGTTCCGTCAGGTACGCCGCCTTCGCCGCCGTTCCCGCGCTGCCGACCAGCCGTCCCGCGCCCATCAGCCGGGCAAGGCGACCGGCGGCCGTGCCCACGCCGCCGGCCGCACCGGAGACGAACACGTCCTGTCCCTCGCGGAGTTCGGCGATGCGGGTGAGGCCGACGTAGGCGGTAAGGCCGGTGCCGCCGAGGATGCTCAGATGCGCGGAGAGCGGTACGCCGTCGAAGCGGGGGACGGCGCGTGCCTCCTCGGGGGTGACGACGCTGTGGGTGCGCCAGCCCTGGCGGTGGAAGACGATCTCGCCCGCACGGAGCGCGGGGTCACGGGAGTCCACGACGCGGCCGATGGCCCGGCCCTCCAGCGGGGCGTGCAGCGCGAAATCGCCGTCCATCATTTCGCGGTGGTAGGGGTCCACCGACCAGTACAGGTTCTCCACCAGGGCCGTACCCGGGGCGGGTTCGGGCAGTGCGGACTCCACGAAGGCGAAGTGGCCGGGGGTGGGGAAGCCGTGGGGGCGGGCGGTCTGGTGCACGGTGAGCGCGGTCTCGGTCATGGCGGTGACCGTACGGAGGAATGCGGGGGCCGGGGAGAGGGTTGCGCTCATGGAACGGCTCGACCCATGAAGAGCCCTCATAGAAGCAGGTGGGACCCCTGATGGATGCTGCCCCGAAGGCCATGGCGAAGACCGCAGCCACCGACCTCGCGCCCCACGAACTCCGCATCCTCGTCGCCGTCGACGCCGAGCGCGGGTTCTCGGCGGCGGCCGAGGCACTCGGGCTCACCCAGTCCGCGGTCTCGCACTCCATACGCGGCACGGAACGCAAGGTCGGAGCGGTGCTCTTCGAGCGTGGCCGGAAGAGCGCGACGCCGACCGCGGC
>NZ_BAAAUG010000028.1:0-32790 GCF_039533825.1 Streptomyces rectiviolaceus | reverse complement strand
ACCGCGGCCGCTGCCGCCGCTGCCGCCCACGCCCGGCGCGTCCTGCGGCTCCTGGACACCCTGGCCGCCGAGGCCCGCCCCGACGAGCGGGGCACGGTCGCGGCCCCGCTGCGCATCGCCGCCTTCCGCAGCGTGGCCCTGTACCTGCTGCCGCCCGTCCTTGAGCGCCTCACCGCCCGCCATCCCGGCATCGAACCGGAGGTGCGTGTCGTGCGTGAGCTGGGCGCAGGCACCGCGGGCGAGGTCGCCGAAGGGCGCGCGGACGTGGGCATCGCGACGATCGGCGCGACCTCGCCCGTGCCCGCCGGGCTCATCGGCGACGTCCTGGTCGAAGAGCCGTACTCGCTGGTGCACCCGGCCGGACACCCCGACCCGCGCTCCCTGCCGCTGGTGGACTGGCACGAGAACTGCGGCTCCTACACCCGGACGTGGTGGGCCGGGCAGGACTGGATCCCGAAGGCGACCGTCCTGACCGAGGACGACGGAGCGGTGCTCTCGATGGTGAGCAGGGGTCTCGGAATGGCGATCATGCCCGCGCTCTCCCTGAACGGAGCACCGGACGGAATCGAGATCACTGATCTCGGACCGGAGCGCCCGTCACGTTCCGTGGGCTACGTCACCACCCCTGAGCTGGCCGCCACCGTCGCCGTCCGCGCCTTGATCCGCGAGCTCAGAGCGGCCAAATGAGGGGCTGAGGATGAAGCCCGTCTCAGATAGTAGGAAGTCCGAGTAATTGTGGAGACAGACGCTCCGTCCTCGCTTAGCTTTGTAGGAGCCGAACGTCTCGCTCGACCAAGCGAATGGCGGTCGTGAGCCGGAGCCCCACGCAGGTAACCCCTGCGGCTCCCGCTCCCCGCCTCTTCCGGCGTCTCGAAAACACCCTTCCCTCAAGGAGTGGATCTCTCATGGCCGAGACGACCGCACGCCGAGTCCGACACGCCTCCCGCAAGACCGATTCCGAGCGCAAGAACGCCGCGGCGGCCTTGCAGCGCGCACTCGACCGCAGGGACAACGGCGGCGAGACGGGCCACTGACCCGCCCGCGCCACCGAGTCCTGCTGAAGTCCCTACTTACCGCGCACCACCTCGAAGTGATCCACGCGCTCTCCGCTCTCGGCGAGCGCGGAGACCGTCAGCTTCGGGTGCGCGCCGGCCGTCACCTCCACCGCGAGGAACGAGAAGCCGGTGTAGCGCACCCGTGACCACTCGACGGTGTCCGGGTCGGGAAGGCGCGACTTCGTCCAGTGGAACGACAGGATCGAGTCCCGGTCCTCGACGTTGCCCTCGTAGCTGTCCTTCACGCCCGCCGGAAAGCTGTAGAGGTCCTTGCCCGCGCCGCCCGCGGTGACGTACACGATGCCGTCGCGCGTCGGATCGGTCGACGCGCCGACCGGCACGGGCTTGCCGACCTCGCCGCCCTTGATCGCGTCGGTCCGTTCGTAGACGTGGTTGTGGCCGTTGACGACCAGGTGCACCTGGTGCTTGGTGAAAAGGTCCAGCCACGCGTCGCGCACGCCGCCGTCGGAGGCGTGCGTCGACGTCGAGTACATGCAGTGGTGGAAGAAGACCACGACGAAGTCGATGGCGTCGTCCGCCCGCAGCTCGCCCAGGCGCTTGTCGAGCCACGCGGTCTGCTTGCCGTCCGTGTAGCCCTTGTTGGCGGGGATCTCGTACGAGACGTCGTTCGCGTCGAGCGCGACGACGCCGACATTGCCGTACGTGAAGGAGTAGACGCCCGGCGCGTTCTTGGGGTCGAAGCCGTTCTCCGGGAGCGACCAACGGGCGGACTGGCCGCCGTAGCCGTTCGGCGAGTACCACGCCTCCATGTCGTGGTTGCCGGTCGTCACCATCCACGGGACCGACTTCGCCACGGACTCCGTCTGCGCGAGGAAGGTGTCCCAGACGCGCGCGTCGTACGTGTCGGACTCCTTGCCGTGCCCGGTGGAGTCGGCGTAACAGATGTCGCCCGCGTGCAGGTGGAAGGACGGGTTCTGGCCCAGGATCAACTGGTCGTTGGCGAGCGCGTCGTAGCTCACGCCCTGGTCGCCGAAGGCCGTGAAGACGAACCTCTCCGCCGTCGCGGGAGCCGTGCGGAAGGAGCCGATCGTCGCCATCCGCTCGGGCGACGCCGGGTCGAAGCCCTCGTGGCCGACGCCGTAGTAGTACGTCGTGCCGGGCTTCAGGCCGTCGAGCGCCGCGTGCAGGTAGTACTGCTCGACTGCGGGCAGCTTCTTCGACAGGGACGGGGTGTGCAGATCCCGCACCTCCGCCTCGATCTTCCGGCTCAGCTCCCAGGGCTTCAACCCCACTCGCAGATAAGGGGACTTGACCGCGAACGGCACCTGCCAGGAGACCCGCATCTGCGTCTTCGGGTCGGCCCCGAAGGCGAGGTGCCGCGCGAAGGGCGCCACCAGCTTGCCGTCGACCTTGACGGGCGCGGACGGCGCGGACGGCGCGGCGAGCGGGCTCGACGCCGAGGCGCCCTCGCCGTGGGCGCTGCCCGAGCTCCCGGCGAGCAGGCCGATGCCGCCGACCGTGCCGGCCGTGGCGAACGAACTGGCGAGGACCTTGCGGCGGGAGAACTTCCTGCGCAGGTACTCGTGCTGCTCCGGCATGCTCATCCCGGCCGCGAGCTGCTCCGGTATGCCGACATTGGGGGTGTCCATAGGGGGAGAACTTCCCAGCGACTTCCAACTCCCGCCGGGCCTGAGGGTGAAGAGAGAGTGGCCATGTGGTGGCGCGCCCGTGGCGTGACCAGGGGTGTCCGCATGTCGGACTGCGAGTGTCATCCCGTGGGACGGAGCGTAGGGTGCTTGCATGTCTCGCAGCATCAATCTCGCAGTGATCCCCGGTGATGGAATCGGCCAGGAAGTCGTGGCCCAGGGGCTCAAGGTCCTCAATGCCGTCCTCCCGCAGGATGTGAAGCTGGAGACCAAGGAGTTCGACTTCGGAGCCAAGCGCTACCACGCGACCGGTGAGACCCTCACCGACGCCGACGTCGAGGCCCTCAAGCAGTACGACGCGATTCTCCTCGGCGCGATCGGCGACCCCTCGGTCCCGTCCGGCGTCCTGGAGCGCGGCTTCCTGCTGAAGCTCCGCTTCCTCTTCGACCACCACGTCAACCTGCGGCCGTCGAAGCTCCTCCCGGGCGTCGCCACCCCGCTCGCCGGGCAGCCCGAGATCGACTTCGTCGTCGTACGCGAAGGGACCGAGGGCCCCTACACGGGCAACGGCGGCTCGATCCGCACCGGCACCCCGCACGAGGTGGCCACCGAGGTCTCCGTGAACACCGCCTTCGGCGTGGAGCGTGTGGTCCGTGACGCGTTCGCCCGCGCGCAGGCCCGCCCGCGCAAGAAGCTGACGCTGGTCCACAAGAACAACGTCCTCGCGTACGCCGGTCACCTCTGGACGAACGTCTTCAACGAGGTGGCGAAGGAGTTCCCCGACGTCACCACGGACTACATCCACGTCGACGCCGCGACGATCTACCTCGTCACCGACCCGGCCCGCTTCGACGTGATCGTCACCGACAACCTCTTCGGCGACATCATCACCGACCTCGCCGCGGCCGTCTCCGGCGGCATCGGCGTCGCGGCCTCCGGCAACATCAACCCGAGCCGTGAGTTCCCGTCGATGTTCGAGCCCGTGCACGGCTCGGCGCCGGACATCGCGGGCCAGGGCAAGGCCGACCCGTCGGCGACCGTCCTGTCCGTCGCGCTGCTCCTGCGCCACCTCGGGTACGAGGACGAGGCGGGGCGCATCGAGACCGCCGTCTCCGCGGATCTGGCCGAGCGGGGCGACACGGTCCGTACGACGGAACAGATCGGCGACGCGCTCGCCGTACGAGTAGCGGGCTGACCCGGTAGCTCGTCCTTTGACACAGAAGCCGCCGGGTCTGGTTCACGACCCGGCGGCTTCTCGTATGCGGCTCCGGGTGCCACCATCGACCCCTGGGCCGCATTCACGCTGTTTCTTCCTCGGCGCCACGCGAGCGATAATCGAACGTGGGGCCGCGGAATGCAGGGTTACTCGGACGTCCTAGTACGAGACGTACAGGCGTGAGCGCGGTCCGTCACCATCACACCGTGAAGGACTAGTACTCATGACGACGACGCCGACACCCACGATCGAGCTCAAGCCCACCTCGAGCCCGCTGTCCGACGCGGAGCGCGAGGCGATCCTGGCCAACCCCGGGTTCGGTCGCCACTTCACCGATCACATGGTGACGATCAAGTGGACGGAGGGCCGCGGCTGGCACGACGGCCAGCTCGTGCCGTACGGCCCGCTCTCCCTCGACCCGGCGACCAACGTCCTGCACTACGCGCAGGAGATCTTCGAGGGCCTCAAGGCCTACCGTCAGCCCGACGGCACGGTGGCCTCCTTCCGCCCCGACGCCAACGCGGAGCGCTTCCAGCGGTCGGCGCGGCGGCTCGCGATGCCGGAGCTGCCGGTCGAGACGTTCATCGAGGCGTGCGACGCGCTGGTGAAGCAGGACAAGGCGTGGGTGCCGGCGCATGGTGGCGAGGAGTCGCTGTACCTGCGCCCGTTCATGATCGCGAGCGAGGTCGGCCTGGGCGTGAAGCCCGCCAACGAGTACCTCTTCATCGTCATCGCCTCGCCCGCGGGCGCGTACTTCCCCGGTGGGGTCAAGCCCGTCTCGATCTGGCTTTCGGAGGACCGCGTGCGGGCGGTGCCGGGTGGCGTGGGCGACGCCAAGACGGGCGGCAACTACGCGGCGTCGCTGCTCGCGCAGGCCGAGGCGGCGGAGAAGGGGTGCGACCAGGTGGCGTACCTGGACGCGGTCGAGCACAAGTGGGTCGAGGAGCTCGGCGGCATGAACCTGTACTTCGTGTACGGGGACAAGATCGTCACCCCGACCCTGACCGGCTCGCTCCTCGCCGGAATCACCCGGGACTCGCTCCTGACGGTCGCCCGTGACCTCGGCTACAAGTCGGAGGAGGCGCGGGTCTCGATCGACCAGTGGCAGGCGGACACGTCCGAGGGCACCCTGACGGAGGTCTTCGCGTGCGGTACGGCGGCGGTGATCACTCCCGTGGGTACGGTCAAGTGCCGCTCGGGCGAGTGGACCCAGAGCGGCGGCGAGCCGGGCCCGGTCACGATGAAGCTGCGGGAGGCGCTGCTGGATGTGCAGCGGGGGACGGCGAAGGATCGGCATGGCTGGATGCATGACCTCGGCTGAGGGCTTCAGCGAGTGAGGGCCGGGCCCGGGAAATCAACTCCCGGGCCCGGCCCTCTACCGTGTTCGGCGCGGCGCCGCGCCGGTATGTCCGTCGCTATCGTCCGGTGTCTGCTTCGGCTCGGGAGTGCCGGGAGCTGTGCTCCGGGCGGACACACCGGCACGTCCCGTCGCGAGTTCGCGGGGCGTGTCCGTCTGTGGGTGCGGTGCCGTGCCGGTATGTCCGTCCTCGCTATCGTCCGGTGGCCGTGGGGTTGCTGCGGCTCGGGAGTGCCGGGAGCTGTGCTCCGGGCGGACACACCGGCACGTCCCGTCGCGAGCTCGCGGTGCGGCTCGTCTGTGGGTGCGGTGCCGTGCCGGTATGTCCGTCCTCGCTATCGTCCGGTGGCCGTGGGGTTGCTGCGGCTCGGGAGTGCCGGGAGCTGTGCTCCGGGCGGACACACCGGCACGTCCCCTCGCGAGCTCGCGGTGCGGCTCGTCTGTGGGTGCGGTGCCGTGCCGGTATGTCCGTCCTCGCTATCGTCCGGTGGCCGCCGGGCTACTTCGGCCCCGGAGCGCCGGGAACCGTGCTCCGGGCGGACATACCGCCACGTCCCCTCACGAGCGCGCCCGACTGCAGGTGCGTGGGGCCTGGGCTCGCGTGGTTGGAGTAGGTCGCACCCTTGCCTTCGGTCGCTGACCCACCCCTGCCGGTACGTTTCCCACCGACCCCGGCCGGTGCGTTTCCCGCCCACCCCCGGCCGGTGCGTTTCCCGCCCACCCCCGGCCGGTGCGTTTCCCGCCCACCCCCGGCCGGTGCGTTTCCCGCCCACCCCCGGCCGGTGCGTTTCCCGCCCACCCCCGGCCGGTACGTTTCCCACCCACCCCGGCTGTTCGTTCCTCACCCACCCCTGCCGGTACGTTCCTCACCGCCCCCGGCCGGTACGTTTCCCACCCACCCCCGTTGTACGTTCCCCCCCGTCGTACGTGCCCCACCCACGCCCGGCTGTGCGTTTCCCACCCACCCCCCTGGCTGTACGTTCCCGCCCACCCTGCTGCTGCATCGTTCCCCACCCACCCTTTGGCGCCGCGGGGCAATCGGGTGGGTGGGTGGGAAAGGTCTGTTCGGGTTGAGGCGGATGCGGGGGATTGGGTGGGTGGGTGGGAGAGGCCAGCTGGAGTGGGGGTGTGGTGGGACAGTGGGGGGATGTTGCGTGGGAGTTTTGATGGGGATGCCGAGTTGTATGAGCGGGCTCGGCCCCGTTATCCCGCCGGGTTGGTCGAGGCGCTGGGTCGGCAGGCGGGGCTGGGGGCCGGTAGCAGGGTGCTGGAAGTTGCTCCCGGTACGGGGCAGTTGAGCGTGCCGCTTGCCCGGACCGGCAGCGCTCTCACTGCCGTGGAGCTGGGGCCCGCCCTCGCCGCCGTGGCCCGGCGCAACCTCGCCCCCTATCCGCGGGCCCACGTCGAGGTGGCCGAGTTCGAGGCATGGGCTCTGCCCCCGGAGCCGTACGACCTCGTCGTCTGCGCCACCGCCTTCCACTGGCTCGACCCTGCCGTTCGGGTGCCCAAGATGAGGGACGCTCTCCGGGCCGGGGGGATCCTCGCCGTCGTGACCACCGAACATGTCGCCGGGGGGAGTTCGGAGTTCTGGGTGGAGGTCCAGGAGTGTTACGAGCGGTGGGACCCCGACGCGACCGAGCCCGGTCTGCGGCTGCCCGAGGAGAGCACCGTCAGGACCGACACGGGTGAGATCGAGCGTGCCGACCGGCTCGGCCCAGTCACCGTGCGGCGCTTCTCGCGGGACATCACTTACACGGCAGATCAGTACATCGACGTGCTCCGGACCTACTCCGGGCACCGCGCGCTCGATGAGGACACCCGTGACGGACTGCTCGGCTGCGTACGGGAGTTGATCGAGCGCAGGCACGGCGGTGTCATCGTCAAGCGGTACCTGCACGAGCTGATCACGGCGCCGGCACGCTGACCGCGGGGCCGTTCTCCGCCGTCGGCTCGGATACCTGTCCGCGTTCCAGGATCACGTACGTCAGTCCGCCCACCACGCCCGACAGCAGGAAGCTGCAGTCCACCCCGCCTGTCAGGGGGAGCAGCGGACCCTCGTAGGAGGGGAGCGCGACCGCCGCGAGGCCCACCGCCGCGCCCAGCGCCCAGCTCACCGTCGCCGGGATGTTCCAGCCCGCCCGGTACCAGTAGATCCCGCCCCTGGAACGGCGGTTGAAGACCTGGAGCGCCTCCGCGTCGTAGACGCCCCCGCAGCGCGCGAAGCCGATCAGGGTGATCACCGCCCAGGGGGTGCCGATCGCGGTCAGGAGCAACACGAAGGACGTCATCGCGTCCTGTGCCTCCCATGCGTAATGGCCCACGAACACGCACCCCGTGGCCACCACCGCCACGGTGTACGTCGCCCGGGCACGCGACGCGCGCGGCAGGATCGCGTCCAGGTCAAGGCCCATCGAGTACAGCATCAGGCCCGCGTTGCCGACCGAGCCCGCCGACGCGGCCAGGAGGAGCGGGACCAGGTACCAGGTGGGGGACGCCGAGACCAGCGGGCCCGCGTAGTCGAGCGCCGCGCCCGCCGCGTACGCCGTGAACGTCCCGAAGAGCTGGGGGACGAGGAGGCCTGCCAGCAGGCCGATCCATGACGCTCGCAGCACCGTCCGGGAGGTGTGGCGCGTGGGGGAGACGTAGCGCGTGTAGTCGCCCAGGAGCGTGATGAACGCGATCGGGCCGCTCAGGCCCGCCGCCACAAGCGCGAGCAGCCACGTCGGCCAGAACGAGCCGAGGAGGTAGCCGCCCGCCCCGGGAAGCGCCGACGTCGTGAAGTCGGGGGCGTAGGCCACCGCCCCGAGGATCAGCAGCGCCGTCATGCCGACCGCGAGGACGCGCGACAGACGCAGCAGGACCCGGTAGCCGTACACCGCACCCGTCACCGTGGCGGCGGCGAGCAGCGCGTACACGATCCCGTACGAGAGGCCGCTCGAAGGAAGTCCCGTCAGGCGGTGCAGGACGCCCACCATCACGTCGCCGCCGATCCAGATGGTCAGCGCGGTGTAGCCGAGGGAGAGGAGGAGGCCGACGATCGAGCCGACCAGGCGGCCCCGCACGCCGAACTGCGCTCCGGAGGATGTGGAGAGGTTCGTGCCGGTGCGCAGCGACACCAGGGCGAGGGGGGCCGTGAGGGCCGTTCCGATCACCGTGCCCGCCACCACTGACGTGACCGACGCCCACCAGCCGAGGCCGAACGACACCGGCAGCCAGCCGAAGACGATCACCCCGAGGCAGAGGTTGGAGCCGAGCAGGATCGAGATGAGATCGCGGGGACCGCTGGTGCGTTCCCCGTCCGGGATGGTGTCGACTCCGCGCTGTTCTATCGGCATGAGGGTGCCCCTGACGCTCGATCGTGGCCGCCTGCGCACACAGGCCACCGTCCGACTGTTTGAGTGCCGCTCAATGTGACCTGATGCATGCTCGTCCGTCAATGTTTCCGTCGGATCAATCTCGTGGTTAGAGTGTTGTTCAAACGATGGAGGTGTGGTGGCGTGCGACTTACCCCCACGGAACGCGACCGGCTGCTGCTCTTCGGGGCGGCCGAGCTGGCCAGGGCCCGCAAGGCGCGCGGCCTCAGACTCAACGTCCCCGAGGCGACCGCGCTGATCGCGGACACGGTGTGCGAGGCGGCCCGCGACGGGGTCAGGCTCGCCGAGGCGATCGAGCGTGCGCGCTCCGCCCTCGGGCCCGACGACGTCCTGCCGGGTGTGGCGGATGTGGTGACCGAGGTGCATGTGGAAGCCGTCTTCGACGACGGGTCCCGGCTCGCGGTCGTCTCGCAGCCGATCGGGGAAGGGCTGGGGAGTGAGGCTCCGGGGGCGCTGCTCCCCGGTCCCGAGCACGAGGAGCTCGCGCCGGTCGCGACGCTCACCGTGCACAACACCGCGTCCGTGCCCGTCTCCGTCACCTCGCACTTCCACCTCTTCGAGGCCAATCCCCGGCTCGACTTCGACCGTGGTGCCGCGTACGGCATGCGGCTCGCCGTGCCCGCCGGGTCCTCCGTCCGCTTCGGCCCCGGCGAGAGCGTCGAGGTCGGGCTCGTGCCGATCGGCGGTGAGCGCGTCGCGATCGGCTTCGCCGGTCTTGTGGACGGCGCGCTTGATGCGCCCGGCGCCAAGCAAGAGGCCCTGCGCAGGGCCGTGGCCTGCGGATATCTGGGAGCTGACGAAGGAGCCGGCCGATGAGCATCGATCCGTACGCGTACGCCGCCACCCATGGGCCCCGCGCGGGCGACCGGGTCAGGCTCGGCGACTCCGGGCTGACCGTCCGGGTGGAGTCCGACGCGCAGAAGTACGGCGAGGAGTTCCTCGCCGGGTTCGGCAAGACGGCCCGTGACGGGCTGCATCTGAAGGCCGCCGCCGTCCGTGAGACCTGTGACGTCGTGATCAGCAACGTCCTGGTGATCGACGCGGTGCAGGGCATCCGCAAGGTGTCCATCGGCATCAGGGAAGGCCGCATCCACGCCATCGGGCGGGCGGGGAACCCCGACACCCTCGACGGGGTCGACGTCGTGGTCGGCACCGGCACGTCCATCGTCTCGGGCGAGGGGCTCATAGCCACCGCCGGATCCGTGGACACGCACGTCCATCTGCTCTCGCCGCGCATCATGGAGGCCTCGCTCGCCTCCGGCGTCACCACGATCATCGGGCAGGAGTTCGGGCCCGTGTGGGGCGTCGGGGTCAACTCGCCCTGGGCGCTGAAGCACGCGTTCAACGCCTTCGACGCCTGGCCCGTCAACATCGGCTTCCTGGGCCGGGGTTCGTCCTCGCACGACGCCCCGCTGATCGAGGCGCTCGCCGAAGGCGGGGCATCGGGCTTCAAGGTGCACGAGGACATGGGCGCGCACACGCGGGCGTTGGACACGGCGCTGCGGGTCGCCGAAGAGCATGATGTCCAAGTCGCCCTGCACAGCGACGGGTTGAACGAGTGTCTCTCCGTCGAGGACACCCTGAAGGTGCTTGAGGGGCGGACCATCCACGCCTTCCACATCGAGGGGTGCGGCGGCGGGCACGTGCCGAACGTCCTGAAGATGGCGGGCGTGCCGAACGTGATCGGCTCCTCCACCAACCCCACGCTGCCCTTCGGGCGTGACGCGGTCGCCGAGCACTACGGCATGATCGTCTCCGTCCATGACCTGAAGACCGATCTGCCGGGCGACGCGGCGATGGCCCGCGACCGCATACGCGCCGGGACCATGGGCGCCGAGGACGTGCTGCACGACCTGGGCGCCATCGGCATCACCTCGTCCGACGCGCAGGGCATGGGGCGCGCGGGCGAGACCGTACGCAGGACCTTCGCGATGGCCGGGAAGATGAAGGCCGAGTTCGGCCCCATGGACGGGGACGGCGCCGACGACGACAACGCGCGCGTCCTGCGCTACATGGCCAAGCTGACCATCAACCCCGCCATCGCCCACGGCCTCGCCCACGAGGTCGGCTCCATCGAGGTCGGCAAGATGGCCGACATCGTGCTCTGGCGGCCCGAATTCTTCGGCGCCAAGCCGCAGTTGGTCCTGAAGTCCGGCTTCCCGGCCTACGGCGTCGTGGGTGATCCGAACGCGGCGACCGACACGTGCGAGCCCCTCGTCCTCGGGCCGCAGTTCGGGGCGTACGGAGCGACGCCCGCCGACATCTCGGTGGCCTTCGTCGCGCAGGCCGCCGTCGACCAGGGCAACGACCAGATGCCGACCCGGCGGCGCCGGGTCGCCGTGCGCGGCACCCGTGGCATCGGCCCCGCCGACCTGCGGCTCAACTCCCGTACCGGCTCCATCGACGTCGACCAGCGCTCAGGCCTGGTCACGCTCGACGGCGACCCGGTCCGTTCCGAGCCCGCGGACTCCGTCTCCCTCAACCGCCTCTACTTCCTGTAGCCCTTCCCGTCAGCTTTCCCGTCAGTCCTTCCCATAGGGATCACCATGACCTTCCACATGCCCGCCGAGTGGGCCCCGCACGAGCGCACCTGGATGGCCTGGCCGGGCCCCAATCCCACGTTCAGGGACGAGCGTGAGCTCGCCGAAGGCCGGGCCGCCTGGGCGGGCGTCGCCCGTGCCGTACGCCGCTTCGAACCCGTCACGATGGTCGTCGGGACCGGGCAGAGCGAGTCGGCCCGCGCGCTCCTCGGTCCTGACATCGATCTTGTCGAGCGCGACCTGGACGACGCGTGGATGCGCGACATCGGCCCCACCTTCGTACGTGATGGTGATCAACTCGCCGCCGTGGACTGGATCTTCAACGGATGGGGCGGCCAGGACTGGGCCCGCTGGGAGCACGACGCGAAGATCGCCCGGCACATCGCCGACATCGCGGGCGTGCCCGTCCACTCCTCGCCCCTGGTCAACGAAGGCGGCGGTATCCACGTCGACGGCGAGGGCACGGTCCTGCTGACCGACACGGTCCAGCTCGACCCCGGACGCAACCCCGGACTGACCCGCGAGCAGGCCGAGGAGGCGATCCACGCCCGCATCGGCACGCGAAAGGCGATCTGGCTGCCGAAGGGCCTGACCGGCGACTACGGCCAGTTCGGCACCCGGGGCCACGTCGACATCGTCGCCGCCTTCGCCGCGCCCGGCATCGTCCTCGTCCACTCGCAGCAGGACCCCGCCCATCCGGACTTCGAGGTCAGCAAGGAGATCATCGGGGTCCTGCGGGGGCAGACCGACGCCCGGGGCCGCGCCCTGCAGATCGTGGAGGTGCCCGCGCCGACCGTCCTCACCGACGACGAGGGCTGGGTCGACTACTCCTACATCAACCACTACCTCTGCAACGGCGGCGTCGTCCTGTGCGCCTTCGACGACCCGCGCGACGAGATCGCGGCAGGCATCTTCCGCCGTCTCTTCCCGGAGCGGACCGTGACACTCGTGGACGCCCGTACGATCTTTGCCGGGGGTGGTGGCATCCACTGCATCACCCAGCAACAGCCGAAGATCCCGAAGAGCTAGCGAGTCAGCGAGCTGGCGTCAGACGAGTCACCGCAGGAGTCCCCGTGGCCGAGGCCGCCCGCCGGAAGAACGCACCACCGCGCGAGGACGTGCTTGCCGCTGCCATGGAGATGATCGCCGAGCGCGGCCTGGAGAAACTGACCATGGCCGCGCTCGGCCGCGAGGTCGGCATGAGCAGCGGCCACCTCCTCTACTACTTCCGCACCAAGGACGAGCTGCTCCTGCGCACCCTGGAGTGGAGCGAGTCCGCGCTCGGCGCCGAGCGCGGCAGGCTGCTCGCGCGGCGGGGCTCGGCCCGCGAGCGGCTCGACGCGTACGTCGATCTGTACGTCCCCGACGCCCCCGGCGACCCCCACTGGACGCTCTGGCTCGAGGTCTGGAACCGCTCCCTGAACGCCGACGAGGACGAGCGCGACCGGCAGGTCGCCATCGAGAGCGCGTGGCACCGCGACCTGGTGGCGCTGCTCGCCGAAGGTGTCTCGCGGGGCGAGTTCGGCGCCCTGGACCCCGACCGGTTCGCGTCGCGCCTTCGGGCGCTGCTCGACGGGTTCTCCATCCATGTGGCGATCGGCCTGCGCGGCACGGGACGTGACCAAATCCTCGCGCATGTACGGGAGTTCCTGGACGGAGCGCTCGACTCCGGCTCTGCGGACCCGGATACCCCCGTCTAGGTTGTACGCGTTCCGGCGGATTGTGTGTCTTCTGGCGGTGCGCTTGTATCCCCGTGGGCCTTCAGTATCGGGCCGGGGGGAACGACAGGTTTTGGGGGAAGCCATGTCCACTGCCAGACGTGTGTCCTTGAGCGCCTTACTGGTTACCTCCGCGCGGACAGTTCCGGGAGAACCGCAACCGTAACGGCATCCCGCGCATCACAGACATTGCGCGCACCGCGCAGCATCTGCACCGAACGCCGAGAAAACACGGGGGATTTGACCATGCACAGCACCAAGCGCCGCGCCGCCCTGGCCGCAGCCGCACTCGTCGCCGCCGTCACGGCCGGCACCCTGCCGGCCGCGTCCGCGGCACCCGACGCCGCGCCCCGCACCGAGGGCATCAGCGTCACCGCCGAGGGCAGGGCGGCCGACGACCGGTCGTCGTCGGCGACCATCAGCCGAGACGGCCGGTTCGCGGCCTTCGACTCCGAGGCCACCGATCTGGTCGCGGGCGACACCAACGGCCTCAGCGACATCTTCGTACGCGATCTGCGCACCGGAAAGACCGAGCGGATCGCCCTCGAAGGGCGTGACGTCAGGAGTCCTTCGCTGAGCGCCGACGGACGTTACGTCGCGATGATCACCAGCCCCGCGGACTCCTACTCGGACTCCGACGTCCGGCTCTACGACCGCAGGACCAAGAAGGTCGAGCGGCTCGACGTCGAGCTGCCCGACGGTGCGGCGGGCGCGGGCAGCGTCTCGCTGACACCGAACGCCCGGTACGCCGTCTTCGACGTCCGCCAGAGCGCGGGCAGTCCCGGCGGCGTCGTCTTCCTGCGCGACCGGAAGACCGGCACGACCGAGCGGATCAGCGAGGCCGACCCGGCAAGGGAGGGGCGCACCGCGCACGGCGCGACGGTCAGCGACGACGGCAGCCGCGTCGTCTACGCGTACAACTACTTCAACGGCCCTCGCGGCGACGACTGGAGCGACGTGTGGCTGCGCGACCGCAGGACCGGTGAGCTGACGAAGGCCGACCGTTCCCACGACGGGTCGCAGACGGAGAAGGAGTCCCTCGACCCGTCCATCAGCGGCGACGGCCGCACCATCGTCTTCGAGTCCCGCGACACGCACCTCGTCCCGAACGACGACGACGCCGCCTGGAACGTCTTCGTGCACGACATCGCCTCCGGCAAGAACCAGCGTATCCACGGCACACAGGGCGGCCCCGGCGAGGTCTACACCCGCTCGCCCGCGATCAGCGCCGACGGCCGCCATCTGACCTTCATGTCGGAGCTCGCCGAAGCCGGATCCGAGTACGGCAAGGAGTCGCCCGTCTACCTGCGGGACCTGAAGAAGGGCAGCACCACGCTCGTCACGCCGGACACCACGGGCGGCGCGGCCTCGGCGCAGGTCACCCCCGGCGGCATCTCGGCGGACGGCCGCCGGGTCGCCTTCCTCTCCGGCGACGCGTCGCTCCTGAGCGGCGACACCAATGACGGCTACGACACATTCGTGCGTCACCTGCGCTGACGCCGCAGGTCAGGCAGCACTTCCTGCGGGCGGCGCGTCCCACGCGCCGCCCGCATCGTGAGACGGGGCAGCGCGGTGTGTGCGGGCTGTGGCAGGCTGCCACCGTGCTCTCGTTCGCCATGATTATTGGCAGCAGGCGCGCCGGTCCGCAGTGACCGTCTCGTACCACCATGTACGGGCGGACACCGTCGTCTCTCGACCCGCGCGCAAACCTCTCGTACCCACGAGGGGTTTTTTCGTTTCCTGGCCCAACTTCAGCCGGACGCGGAGCGCGAGGGATCATTGAGGCGGTGGAGCCGGTCATTCCGGTAGACCGAGATCCGACACAGGAGCCAGATCAGCATGACGGAAACCAGCACACCCGACGATTCGTTCCACGTCTTTGACACCACGCTGCGCGACGGCGCGCAGCGCGAGGGAATCAACCTGACCGTCGCGGACAAGCTGACCATCGCCCGGCACCTGGACGACTTCGGCGTGGGCTTCATCGAGGGCGGCTGGCCGGGCGCCAACCCCCGCGACACCGAGTTCTTCGCCCGCGCATCGCAAGAGATCACCTTCCGGCACGCCCAGCTCGTCGCCTTCGGCGCCACACGCCGCGCAGGTGGCTCGGCGGCCACGGACCCGCAGGTCAACGCCCTGCTGGAGTCCGGCGCCCCGGTCATCACGCTCGTCGCCAAGTCCCATGACCGGCACGTCGAGCTCGCTCTGCGCACCACCCTGGAGGAGAACCTGGAGATGGTGCGCGACACCGTCTCCTACCTCGCGGGCCAGGGGCGGCGCGTCTTCGTCGACTGCGAGCACTTCTTCGACGGCTACCGCGCCAATCCCGAGTACGCGAAGTCCGTCGTCCGCACGGCCTCCGAGGCGGGCGCCGACGTCGTCGTCCTGTGCGACACCAACGGCGGCATGCTCCCCGCCCAGGTCCAGGCGATCGTCGGGACCGTGCTCGCCGACACCGGCGCCCGGCTCGGCATCCACGCGCAGGACGACACGGGGTGCGCGGTCGCCAACACCCTCGCCGCCGTGGACGCGGGCGCGACCCATGTCCAGTGCACGGCCAACGGCTACGGCGAGCGGGTCGGCAACGCCAACCTCTTCCCCGTGGTCGGCGCGCTCGAGCTCAAGTACGGCAAGCGGGTCCTGCCCGAGGGCTCGCTGCGCGAGATGACCCGCGTCTCGCACGCCATCGCCGAGGTCGTCAACCTCACCCCCTCCACGCACCAGCCGTACGTAGGTGTCTCGGCCTTCGCCCACAAGGCGGGCCTGCACGCCTCTGCGATCAAGGTCGACCCGGATCTCTACCAGCACATCGACCCGGACCTGGTGGGCAACCGCATCCGGATGCTGGTCTCGGACATGGCGGGGCGCGCCTCCATCGAGCTCAAGGGCAAGGAGCTCGGGATCGACCTGGGCGACGACCGGGATCTGGTGGGCCGGGTCGTCGAGCGCGTGAAGGAGCGGGAGCTGGGCGGCTACACGTACGAGGCCGCGGACGCTTCCTTCGAACTGCTGCTGCGCGAGGAGGCCGAGGGGCGGGCCCGGCGCTACTTCCGCGTCGAGTCCTGGCGGGCCATCGTCGAGGACCGGCCCGACGGCACGCACGCGAACGAGGCGACGGTGAAGCTGTGGGCCAAGGGCGAGCGCATCGTCGCCACGGCGGAGGGCAACGGCCCGGTCAACGCCCTCGACCGGTCGCTGCGGGTGGGCCTTGAGCGGATCTACCCCCAGCTCGCCAAGATGGAGCTTGTCGACTACAAGGTCCGCATCCTGGAGGGCAAGCACGGCACGTCGTCCACGACGCGGGTGCTGATCTCCACCAGTGACGGTGACGGTGAGTGGTCGACGGTGGGTGTGGCGGAGAACGTGATCGCGGCGTCGTGGCAGGCGCTGGAGGACGCGTACACCTTCGGTCTGCTGCGGGCGGGCGTCGAACCCGTGGAGTAGGCCGGGGTAGGCCGAGGCAGGGCCGGGGCAGAGGCCGGGCCCATGAAGTGAAACCGGGTCGGCTCCGGACCGCCGCCGGGGGCTTTCCTGAGTTAGCTTCGAAGTATGAGGAATGGGACTAAGCGAATATTTGTCGCGTTGTCCGGGCTTCTCGTGTCCCTGGGTGCCGTGTCGTTCACGGCGGCGCCCGGGGCCGCGGCTGCCACCAGTGTCCCGGCCGTGGCCGAAGCCTGGGAGAAGAGCCCGGTGTACGTGGATCCGGCCGCCTCGGACCAGCTGTCCGGAGCCGACGCGGACGCCCTCGCGGAGAAGATCGAGGATGCCGACAAGCCCGTGTTCGTGGCGGTGCTGCCCTCGGACTTCCCTAAGCAGGACCTCTTCCAGAAGCTGCGTACCGAGACCGGCGTGACCGGTGTGTACGGGATCCGGCTCGGTGACGCCTTCGACGCGAAGGCCGACAGGCAGGTGCTGAGCAACGCGGCCGTCTCCAACCTCGTCACTACCTACGGGGACGTGGACGACACCAAGACCCAGCTGAACTCCTTCGTCGACCAGGCGGTGAAGGACGCTCGCGGCTCGGCGCCCGAATCGTGGGCGGGTTCCGGTTCCGGTTCCGGGGCCGATGACGGTGTCTCCCTGGGCGCGCTGGTGGGTGTCGGCGCGGTGCTCGTGGCGGGTGCCGGGGCCACGTACGCGGTGGTCCGGCGCAACCGGCGGCGGAAGGCCGAGGAGCAGCGGGTCGCCCTGGAGAAGCTGCGGGTCGTGGTGGACGAGGACATCACGGCGTACGGCGAGGAATTGGACCGGCTGGACTTCCACCCCGCGGAGGCGGGCGCGGACGACACGATGCGCGCCGATTACGAGCGGGCCCTTGACTCGTACGAGAAGGCGAAGTCGTTCATGGCGGCGGCGGAGCGGCCCGAGCAAGTGCGGGCCGTCACCCAGTCGCTGGAGGACGGCCGCTTCTCGCTCGCCCTCCTCGCCGCGCGACGCGAGGGCCGCGCGCTGCCGGAGCGGCGGGCCCCCTGCTTCTTCGACCCGCGGCACGGCCCGTCGGTGAAGGACGCGCAGTGGGCGCCTGCGGGCGGGGCCGAGCGGTCGGTCCCGGTCTGCCTCGCGGACGCGACGCGCCTCGCGGACGGGGAGGAACCGATGGCGCGCACAGTGGCCACGGAGTCGGGCGAGCGGCGCCCGTACTGGGAGGCGGGCCCGGCGTACGGCCCCTGGGCCGGCGGCTACTTCGGCGGCGGCATGCTGCCGGGGCTGCTGATCGGCACGATGCTGGGCGGAATGATGGCGAGCCCGGCGTATGCGGCGGACTACGGGTCGGGGTACGGGGACTTCGGGGCCGGGGCGGGGTACGACGGCGGGGACTACTCGGGGTCGGACTTCGACTCTGGGGACTTCGGTGGTGGTGGCGGTGGCTTTGGGGGCGGTGGGGACTTCGGGGGTGGCGGGGACTTTGGGGGTGGCGGGTTCTAGCCGCGATACTCCTTGCGGGGCTTGGGCGGGTGGTGGGTGCCGGGTGCCGGTCCCCGGGTGCGGGTGCGGCACTGGGCCGTCTGTGGTGCGGGGCCGCGCCGGTATGTCCGTCCTCGCTATCGTCCGGTGGCCGCTTTGGTGCTTCGGGTCTGGAGTGTTGGGAACCGTGCTCCGGGCGGACATACCGGCACGTCCCCTCGCGAGCGCTGCCGACTGCGGGCTGTGGGGCCTTTCTGTCCCGGGTTGGGGTTGACTTGGTGGGGGAGTCGCGAGACGACACGTCTCGTTTCTGGTTTGGGGAAGGTTGTTTATGCAGCAGCAATACGTTGAAGTCGCGCCCGGCGTTCGTCTGTGGACGGAGCGGTGCGGTGCCGATGGGCCCGCGCTGCTTCTGGTCATGGGCGCCCAGGCCTCTGGTCTCGGCTGGCCCGATGTCCTGGTCGAGGCGCTCGCTGTCCGTCATCAGGTCATCCGTTACGACCACCGGGACACCGGCCGCTCCACCACCGCCTTTGATGAACACCCGTACCCCATCACCGACTTGGCGCGGGACGCCGTCGCCGTCCTGGACGGTTTGGGAGTCGAGCGGGCGCATCTGGTGGGCATGTCGCTCGGCGGCATGCTGACCCAGCTGGTCCTCGCCGACCACCCCGAGCGTGTGCTGAGCGCCACGCTGATCGGCACATGCGCGTTGAGCGACACCGCGTACGCGGCCCCGGACGGAACCCGGGTCCCGGTCGGTGAACTGCCCGGTATCGCCCCCGAAGTCCTGGAGATGTGGTCCCGCCCGGTCGAGGACGGGGGGTTGGAGGCCGAACTCGACCGCAGGGTGGAGCACTGGCGTGTCCTGGGTGGCGGTCAACTGCCCTTTGACGCCTCGTACTTCCGCGACCTGGAGCGCCGGATCATCGAGCACACGGGGACTCACGCCGCCTCGACGGCACACGCCCGGGCCGATGACTCCCACATGCTCCGCACCGACGAACTGGCCGGCGCGTCGGTCCCCACGCTCGTCATCTCCGCTCCGGCCGAGCCGGTGTTCCCGCCCCCGCACCCGCGCCACCTGGCACAGGTCATCGGCGTCGGCACTCGCGTGGTGGAGATCGCGGGCATGGGGCACGCACTGCCTCCGGCGGTGCAGGGCCCGCTGGCGGAGGCGATCCTGGCGCACACCGGCTCCGCCGTCATGATGCCAGGTGGCACAACCCCGTGATGTCCGCGGAGAGTTGCCAGAGGCGGGCCGCCGCGTCGGGGTCCGTCGCCCATGGTTTGACGCCGCCGGTCAGCATGTCCTCCGTCGTGGCGGGCTCCGCGATGTCGCAGTCCTGGCAGTACGCGCCGCCGTGAGCGTCCAGGAGCGGTGACGTCGCCGCCCAGACCGCCGTGGCCGCGCCCTGCGCCGGGGTCTTGAAGCCCTGTGCCGGGGTGCCGTCGGCGGACATCCAGCCCTGCGCGATCTGTTCCTCACGGGGGATGTGGCGCTGGAGGGGCGTGAGGACGCTGCCGGGATGTACGGAGAAGGCCCGCGGGCCGGTGGTGGCCGTGCTCAAGGAGTCCAGGTGTACGGCGAAGAGCGCGTTCGCCGTCTTGGACTGGGCGTAGGCCAGCCAGCGGTCGTAGCCCTCGTGGAAGTGCGGGTCCGTCCAGCGGATGTCGGAGAGGAAGTGGCCGGACGAGGCCACGGACACCACTCGTGAGGTGCCCGGACTCAGCGCCGGGTAAAGGCGGTTGACCAGGGCGAAGTGGCCCAGGTGGTTGATCGCGAAGTGGGACTCCCAGCTGCCGTCGGGGCCGACGCGGGCCTCGGGGCAGGCCATCACGCCCGCGTTGTTGATGAGGATGTCGAGGGTGCCGTGCGTGGCGAGGAAGCGGTCCGCGAAGCGCCGGATGCTCTCTTGGTCCGCCAGGTCCAGCGCCTGTACCTCCGCGCGCTCCGTGCCCAGCAGCGCCTCCTCCGCCGTGCCGGGCCTGCGTGCCGGGACGATGACGTGCGCGCCCGCCTGGGTCAGCGCCCGGGTGATCTCCAGGCCGAGCCCCGAGTAGCCGCCGGTGACCAGCGCCGTCCTGCCCGAGAGGTCGATCCCTTCGAGTACGTCGTCCGCCGTGCTCAGCGCCCCGAACCCGCTGCCGATCCTGTGCTGTTGCCCTTGTCGTGTGGTCATGTGCGTGACGCTAGAAGCTGGACCGCGCTCTAAGGCAAGGTGGGCGGACGTACTCCGACAAGCGGGAGAAAACGTGAGCGAGCACGGCACGAACACCACCTGGTCCCTCCTCGACAGCGCGCACGCGGCACTCCGAACGGCCGTCCGGGGGGTGCCGGAGGGAGACTGGGACCGTCCGACGCCCTGCGCGGAGTGGAACGTCACCCAGGTGCTGCAGCACGCCGTCGGCGACCAGCTCGGCTACGCCTCGTCCCTCACCGGAGGACCTGGCCCCACGGAGAACCCGTTCGCGCCCTCCGGCAAGCTCACGGATTCCCCGGAGGCCTTGCTGGAACCGGCACTCACGGCGTCCGCCGAGGCCTGGGCGACGGTCGACGAGCAGGTCCGGGAGGTACGGGTACCGCTTCCGCCCGGCACCATGACCGCCGCCCTCGGCGTCGGCGCCTGCGCACTGGACGCCGCCGTCCACGCATGGGACATCGCCGTGGCCACGGGTCAACCACCGCCGCTCGGCGATGAGCTGGCCGGACCACTGCTCGCCGTGGCCCGGCAGATCGTCGAGCCGGTCCGCGCCTTCGCCTTCGCGCCCGCCCTTGAGGCGGAGGAGGGTGGGCCGGAGAAAGGCGACGCTGCCGAACTGCTGCGGTACCTGGGCCGCCGCCCCGACTGGACGCCCTAGCCGGGACGCTCAGGCGCCCTGCGGCGGTGGCAGGTGCCACCTTCCCGAATGTCCGGGCGGGAGCGCCAAGTCGCGCCGAACCGCCTGGTAGTAGCCCTCGCGTGTGGTCCGCTGGCGGTCGAGGAGCGCGGACCACGCGTCCGGGTCCCGGATGCCCTCGCGCAGGAAGCGTTCCATCTCGACGACGGTAAGAACCCAGACCCGCGCCTTGTCCACCACGTCCGGAGTGCCGAGCATCAACAGCGCCTCGCCGGCCGGATCCCGCGCGATGGCGGCCTCCGCCAGGTGGGGCGCCGCCTCTTCGGGGGAGAGGGGGTGCGGGTGCGGGTCGTTGCCGAGGTGGGCGGCGACGCGGTAGGTGAGCGTGACGGCCTGCTTCACCACACGGGCGTAGTCGCCGTAGACGGCGAGACGCCGCTCCTCCCAGCGGGCCGCTTGTTCCCTCTGAAACCGGGCCCGATCGCCTCGGGTGATCGCCAGATACGAACCGAGCGCACCGACGATCACGCCTATCAGGGCGGGCAGTTGCTGTATGAACTCGGCCACGCCCCGAACGCTATCGAAGGCGCAGAGAAGCAGAACAGGCAGCCAAGTTCACCGAATGCCCCGGGGCTACCGAGACCAACGCGTCCGGCACACGCCCCGGTGGGCAGGGGCCCACACCGCACCCGCACCCGCACCCGCATCGGAACGCAAGCCACCCACCCACCCCACCCCGGCATGCGGGGCAATCGGGTGGGTGGGTGGGGAAGCATCCGCCGCGAAGCGGCGGCACAGAACACAGCCCAGGGCTCAGGAGCCAGACTTAATCGCGGAGATGTCGAAGTTCAGCTTGATCTTGTCGGAGACAAGCACCCCGCCCGTCTCCAGCGCGGCGTTCCAGGTGAGGCCCCACTCCGAGCGGAGGATCTCCGCCTTGCCCTCGAAGCCGACCCGCTCGTTCCCGAAGGGGTCCGTGGCCGAGCCGTTGAACTCGAGGTCGATGGCGAGCGGCTTCGTGGTGCCGAGGATCGTCAGATCACCGGTGACGCGGTAGTCGTCGCCGCCCAGCGCCTCCGCCTTCGTGGAGCGGAACGTCATCTCCGGGAACTCGTCGGTCTTGAAGAAGTCCGAGCTCTTCAGGTGACCGTCACGGTCCGCGCTGCCGGTGTCGATGCTGTCCATCTTCACGTCGATGGAAGCCGTCGAGCGGGACGGGTCCGTGCCGTCCAGGCGCAGCGTGCCGGAGAGGTCGGTGAAGGAACCCTTGACGTTCGTGACCATGGCGTGGCGGGCGACGAAGCCGATCGACGTGTGTGAGGGGTCGATCGTGTACTCGCCGGTCAGGGCGGCGAGCTCCGGGTTGACCGGGGCGGGCGCGGTGGCGGTGGCGGACGTGGTGGCGGTTTCGTTCTTGCGGCCGAAGAGACCCATGACTGCTCCTTGGGGACGAGCTGCGAGCGGGGAAGCCGAGCTGCGAGCTACGGGGTGGGTATGTTGAATGTTCAACGAGATTGACTCTAACTCCATTCAGTTCAACATTCAACCTAAAGCGGAGTGTGTCGAAGTGATCACTTTCCGGATTCGATGGCAACGCCCGCACCGCAAGCCCGCCCGTCGGGCTTCCGTTACCTTTGGGCGCGGCCCGTGCGCCGGTGGTGTGAGGTGTCTCTCACCGAACGCTTTGTGGAATCCCTACAGCGCGCCGCCCCTCTGAGCAGTCACTTCGGGCGCACTGGAATGAGCTTCTGTTCGGGGGTGCCAGGAAAACGGGCCGGAGACTGTTCAGAGTCGACGGTCCGTTTCGGTAGGCGCACTTCGTAAGGTCACTACATGACCGTTTTGGACGACACCGCTTCTCCCGAGGGCGAGCCCACCGACGCGCGTGGGCGCGTGGCCGAACTGCACGCGATCCGTGCCGAGGCGCTGCGAGGCCCGAGCGAGAAGGCGACGAAGGCCCAGCACGCCAAGGGCAAGCTGACCGCACGCGAGCGGATCGAGCTGCTTCTGGACGCGGGTTCGTTCCAGGAGGTCGAGCAACTGCGCCGGCACCGGGCGACCGGGTTCGGCCTGGAGGCCAAGAAGCCGTACACCGACGGTGTCATCACCGGCTGGGGGACGGTCGAGGGGCGCACGGTCTTCGTCTACGCCCACGACTTCCGTATCTTCGGCGGCGCGCTCGGCGAGGCGCACGCCACGAAGATCCACAAGATCATGGACATGGCCATCGCGGCCGGTGCCCCGCTGGTCTCCCTGAACGACGGTGCGGGCGCCCGTATCCAGGAGGGCGTCTCCGCGCTCGCCGGGTACGGCGGCATCTTCCAGCGCAACACCAAGGCGTCCGGTGTCATCCCGCAGATCAGCGTCATGCTCGGCCCGTGCGCGGGCGGCGCGGCGTACTCGCCGGCCCTGACGGACTTCGTCTTCATGGTCCGCGAGACCTCGCAGATGTTCATCACCGGTCCGGACGTGGTGCGTGCGGTGACCGGTGAGGAGATCTCCCAGAACGGTCTGGGCGGCGCGGACGTGCACGCCGAGACGTCGGGCGTCTGCCACTTCGCGTACGACGACGAGGAGACCTGCCTCGCCGAGGTCCGCTACCTCATCGCGATGCTGCCCTCGAACAACCGCGAGAACCCGCCCACCCACGAGTCGGACGACCCGGCGGACCGCCGCTCGGACATGCTGCTCGACCTGGTCCCGGCGGACGGCAACCGTCCGTACGACATGACCAAGGTCATCGAGGAGCTCGTCGACGACGGCGACTACCTCGAGGTCCACGAGCGCTGGGCCCGCAACATCATCTGTGCCCTGGCCCGCCTGGACGGCAAGGTCGTCGGCATCGTCGCCAACCAGCCGCAGTCCCTTGCGGGCGTCCTGGACATCGAGGCTTCCGAGAAGGCGGCCCGCTTCGTCCAGATGTGCGACGCTTTCAATATCCCGATCGTGACGCTGCTCGACGTGCCCGGCTTCCTGCCGGGTGTGGACCAGGAGCACGGCGGGATCATCCGGCACGGCGCGAAGCTCCTGTACGCGTACTGCAACGCCACCGTGCCGCGGATCTCGCTGATCCTGCGCAAGGCGTACGGAGGCGCGTACATCGTCATGGACAGCCAGTCCATCGGCGCCGACCTGACCTACGCCTGGCCGACCAACGAGATCGCGGTGATGGGTGCCGAGGGCGCCGCCAACGTGATCTTCCGGCGTCAGATCGCGGCCGCCGAGGACCCCGAGGCGATGCGCGCGCGCATGGTCAAGGAGTACAAGGCCGAGCTGATGCACCCCTACTACGCCGCCGAGCGAGGCCTGGTCGACGACGTGATCGACCCCGCCGCCACGCGTGAGGTGCTCATCAGCTCCCTCGCGATGCTCCGCAACAAGCACGCTGACCTGCCGTCGCGCAAGCACGGCAACCCCCCGCAGTAATTCCTGCAGTAGCCCACAAGGAGAACGCTGCACATGACTACCCCTGACATCCGCGTCGAGAAGGGCCACGCCGAGCCCGAGGAGGTCGCCGCCATCACGGCGATCCTGCTGGCCCGTAGCGCCGCTGCCACCGCGCAGGCGCCCGCGCCCCGCCGGGGCCGCGACAAGGCCGGCTGGCGCCGCCTGGAGCGCACCCCGGGCTTCCGCGCCCCGCACAGCTGGCAGGGCTAGCCCCGCCGCCCCACAGCACCCAGCAGGGCCCCGCACCACTTCTGGTGCGGGGCCCTGTCTTGTTCCCCGGGCCACTCGCGCTCGTCCGCGGACCGCCCCGCCACCAAGCCCGCCGCTTCGCGGCGGATCATCCCCACCCACCCACCCATTACCCCGCAGGGCAATCGGGTGGGTGGGCGGGAAGGCCGGTTCGTTCAGGGGCGGACGCGGGGTGATCGGGTGGGTGGGCGGGGGAGACTCGCCGCGCAGCGGCGGCCGACCCGCCCCGCCTCCGCGGACAAAGACGATGGGCCCCGCACCACCTGAGGGTGCGAGGCCCATCGACGTACAGGCAAGGACCGCTAACGCAGCCGCGCCATCAACGCGTGCTCCACGAGCGTGATCAGACCGCTCTTCGCGTCCGCGCGATGCCGCGCGTCCGTCGTGATGATCGGGGTGTCCGGGCCGATCTGCAGCGCCTCGCGGACCTCGTCCGGCGTGTACGGCTGGTGGCCGTCGAAGCCGTTGAGGGCGATAACGAAGGGCAGGCCCGAGTTCTCGAAGTAGTCGACGGCGGGGAAGCAGTCGGCGAGACGGCGGGTGTCCACGAGCACGACGGCGCCGATCGCGCCGCGTACCAGGTCGTCCCACATGAACCAGAAGCGGTCCTGACCCGGCGTACCGAAGAGGTACAGGATCAGGTCCTGGTCCAGGGTGATGCGGCCGAAGTCCATGGCGACGGTCGTCGTCGTCTTGTCCCCGGTGTGGGTGAGGTCGTCGATGCCCGCGGACGCGGACGTCATGACGGCCTCGGTGCGCAGCGGGTTGATCTCAGAGACCGCTCCGACGAACGTGGTCTTGCCCACGCCGAAGCCGCCCGCCACCACGATTTTCGCGGAAGTGGTGGAGCGGGCTGTTGCTCCGCCGCTAGAGCTTGCGAAGTCCACTGAGCACCCTTTCGAGCAGTGTCACGTCTGGCTGGCCGCCGGCGGACTCGTCGCCGCCCGGCTGATGGATGGCGACAAGTCCGGCCTCCGCCAGGTCGGCTACGAGGATCCGGGCGACGCCGAGGGGAATGGTGAGAAGTGCCGAGATCTCGGCGACTGACTTGATCTCGCGGCACAGATTGCAGATCCGCTGATGCTCGGGCAACTGGCCCTGCAACTGGTGCGGTTGGGCGGTGGTGTGCACCAGCGCCTCGATGGCGAGCTGGTAGCGGGGCCTGGTGCGGCCACCCGTCATGGCGTACGGACGCACCAGGGGGTTGCTCGCGGACCCCGCGGGCGCCGCTTCCGGGGCGCGTCGCTGTGGTTGCACTGGCTGGATCCTGGGGGTGTGAGGCTGCTCGTACGGGCTCTGGCGGGGGCCCGGCTGCTGCGGCTGCTGATAGGGCCTGCGGTGCTGGCTGGGCGCGGAGGGGAAGTTGTAACGGTTCGGCGCCCCGTCGTGCGGCCCCTGCCCCTGGCCGTGACCAGGCGACCAGTTGGCCGATGACGAACCGTCCGGGGGTGTTCCTGAGCCTGCCACGTACTCCTCCTCCGACTGTGCCGGGCACCATCATTCTGGAGCCGCGTCCCGAAACCTTACGGCCACGGGACGCGAAAGCGCACTGTACGTCTACTAGTTGAGAAGGCTCCCCTGCAGCTCCGCACGCAGGTCGGGCGTGAGTACGGTGCCGGCGCGGTCGACAAGAAGCGCCATCTCGTACCCAATGAGACCGATGTCCGCATCCGGGTGGGCGAGGACGGCCAGCGAAGAGCCGTCGGAGATGGACATAAGGAAGAGGAATCCTCGCTCCATCTCCACAACGGTCTGGGTCACGGAACCGCCCTCGAAGATCCGGGAGGCCCCGGCGGTGAGGGAGGTCAGACCGGATGCGACGGCCGCGAGCTGGTCGGCTCGGTCGCGGGGGAAGCCTTCGGACATCGCCAGAAGGAGTCCGTCGGCGGAGACCACCACCGTGTGGGACACCCCAGGGGTGTTGTCCACGAAGTTGGTGATCAACCAGTTCAGGTTCTGCGCCGCCTGGCTCATCGGGCTCACACTAACGCTCCTGGTTGTAGGTGCTGTCAGGACCGAAGCCCTGGCCATTCGTGGTGTCACTGCCTGCGCTGCGTCCCCGCTGGACGCCCCGGCGCAGGTTGCTCAGCCTGCCCCGCACATCCTCGGGGTCGCGGGAGACCTGAGGGCCGCCCTGTGGGGTCTGTTCCGCCGTGCCCTCGACCAGATTGGCCTTGGGTACCCGCTTCGGGAGACCGGACGGGGTGACCCCACCCGCCTTGGGCTCCTTCAGCGACTCGGCGCGATGCCAGCGGTCGTCGTTGGACGAACGCCAGCTGCTGTCGTCGTTGTTGCCGAACGCGTCGCCGGTCGGGGCCGGCGCGCTGCCGTTGCCGGCGGCACCGGTGGAGCCTCGGCGCGGAAGACCGGCAGCGGTCGTGTCGTGGACTGCGGACGGGGCCGGTCCGGGACGCTCGAAGCCTACGCGCTCGGCGCCGTTCGCGGGAGCCGCCGGAGCAGATTCCGGTTCCGGAGAGTACTCGGCCTGATACGCGCCCGAGTTGTTCTCGTATCCGTCACGCGTCGGCCAGTCGTCCTGGTGAGAGCGGTCGGGGTAGGCCGCGAACGGCTCGGAGACGGCACCCGTACGAGCGGCGTGATCGTCGTGACCGGCCTCCGTATAGGGGGCGTCCTGGTAGCCGTCCTGCGCCGGGTAGTACGCGTCGTCGTACGCGGGCTGCACGGCCTGGCCCTGGTTGTACTCGTCGTACGCCGGGACCTGCTGGTCGTACGAGGGCTCAAAACCGCCCTGCTGGTCGTAGCCCTGCTGCGCGTCGATCTCGTCGCGGAAGAGCGGACGGCCGTCGGCGGACTGCGCCTGCGCCTCCAGAGCGGCACGCCGCTCCTCGCGCATCAGTGAGCGGCCCACCGGGTCGAGGTCCGGGCTGTCGGCCGGATCGCCGTTGTAGCGGCTGTCGTCGAAGCCGAGCTCGGCCGCCGTACGCATCGGCTGGTGGTTGAAGGCCGGCTGCTCCGGAGCGTGCTGCTCCGGCATGATCGAGGAGACCGTGAACTCGGATTCGGGCAGCTGGTGCTCGCCGCCGCCACCGTGCGTGATCCCGTCAGGGAGCATGACGAGCGAGGTCGTGCCCGCCTGCTCGCCCGAGGGGCGCAGCTGGACGCGGATGCTGTGCCGGTCGGAGAGGCGGCCGACCACGAACAGGCCCATGCGCTGGGAGATCGCGGCGTCCACCGTCGGCGGGTTGGCCAGCTTGTGGTTGATGTCCGCGAAGTCCTCGGCGGTGAGGCCGATGCCCTTGTCGTGGATCTCGACCATGATGCGGCCGTCGGGCAGGCGGGTCGCGGTGACGCGGACCTTGGTCTGCGGCGAGG
The DNA here is from genome assembly GCF_039533825.1 of Streptomyces rectiviolaceus. Classification (NCBI taxonomy): domain Bacteria; kingdom Bacillati; phylum Actinomycetota; class Actinomycetes; order Kitasatosporales; family Streptomycetaceae; genus Streptomyces; species Streptomyces rectiviolaceus. Next base: position 5,148 of record NZ_BAAAUG010000028.1, on the reverse strand, counting down.
AGAACGTGGTGGCGTTCTCCAGGAGCTCGGCGAGCAGGTGCACGAGGTCGGTCACGGCGAGGCCGTGGATCTCGGCCTCCGGCACGCCCGACAGCTCGATGCGCTCGTACTGCTCCACCTCGGAGGAGGCGGCGCGTAGCACGTCGACCAGCGGGACCGGCTGGTCCCAGCGGCGGCCGGGCTCCTCGCCGGAGAGGACCAGGAGGTTCTCGCCGTTGCGTCGCATACGGGTCGCCAGGTGGTCCAGGCGGAAGAGGCTCTCCAGCTGGTCCGGGTCGGCCTCGTTGTTCTCCAGGTCGGTGATGAGGGTCAGCTGGCCCTCGATCAGGGACTGGTTGCGGCGCGAGAGGTTGGTGAAGATCGCGTTGATGTTGCCACGGAGCAGGGCCTGCTCGGCGGCGAGCCGCACGGCCTCGCGGTGCACCTGGTCGAAGGCGCGGGCGACCTCGCCGATCTCGTCCGTGGAGGAGATCGGGATGGCCTGTACGCGGGTGTCGACGCGGCCGGGGTCGGTGCGCGAGAGCTGGTCGACCAGCATCGGAAGGCGCTGCTCGGCGATGCCGAAGGCGGCCGTACGCAGCTGGCGCATCGCGCGGCTCATCTGGCGGGCCATGAGCCCGGCCAGGATGAAGGCGGCGAGCAGCGCGACCACGACGATGGCGCCGGTGATGTACGCGTTGCGCTGGGCGTCGTCGGCGATGTCCGACGCCTCGGTCACCGCCTTGTCGGCGAGGTCCGACTCGATGGTGCGGTACGCGTCGAACTTGGCGCTGGTGGTGGCCCACCAGGCTTCCTTGGTGACGCCCTTGCCGGCGAGCGCGACGCGTGCGCTGGGCTGCGTGCTCTCCAGCGTCGCGATGGCCGAGACCATCTGCTCCGACGACGGCGGCGGTACGAACGTCTTGCCCTGGGCCTTCGCGGCGGCGGCGGCCTGCTTGGCCTGCTTCTCGCCGTCGGCCTTCAGCTGCTTCTTGGCGGCCTCGAGCTTGGCGACGTCCGCGGGGGTGCCACCGCCCGTGTACTCCTCGATGGCGATGCCCTCGAGGTAGGCGTACGAGGAGAGCGCGACCTTCTGCTTGCCGAAGCTGGGGGCCGTGGGGCCGGGCTTGACCAGCAGGTGCATGCCGATGGAGCGCTCGAGGGAGAGCGCGGCCTTGGTCAGCGAGATGGCGTAGACGGTGCGGCCGTAGCTGGTGATGTTTCCGGTGCCGAGACCGAGTTCGTTGGCGAACTCCATCAGGGGGTGCTGGATGGCGACGTAGCCCTCTTCGGTCTGCGCGCCGGAGAGCTTGGAGGTGTACGCGGCCTGGCGGAGGGACTGCAGGCCCGGCTCCACCTTGTGGAAGCCGTCGAGGCGGCGCTTGAGGCCTTCCTTCTGCGGCATGTTCTCGGCGGCGGCGTCGAACTCGTCGCCGGCCGCGTCGGTGGCCTTGCGGGCCTTCACGACGGCCGGGTCGTTCTTCTTGCCGCGCAGCAGCGGCTCGGCGGAGATGTCGCGCTCTTCGATGAGGCGGTTGCCGTAGTTCAGCGAGGCCTGCACGAGGCGGGCCGTGTTCTCGGCGTCCTGGGCCTCGCTCCAGGTGTCGATCGAGCCCTTGACCTGGAAGCCGCCCATGACGAGGCCGACAAGCACGGGTATGAGGAGGATCGCGTTCAGTCGGGTCGGCACGCGCCAGTTGCGCGGGGACATTCTGCCGCCGCTGGGCGCCGGCGGCTCCATGCCCTGCACATCGGTGGGGGACGCCGCTGTGCGCGGCGGCGGGGTGAAGTTGCCCCGCGTGTCCCGCGTATGCGGCGGTGCGGGGCTCGTCTTGCTTCGCCTCACTCGACCAACAACCTCTCGGCGGCGGGACCTACACCGGTCCCGCTGTCGTCTCCAAGGCCCGTGCTACTGGGCAGTTCAGCGCATTCCAGCACGTCAGGGGGTCCTCTACCAAACAGTGAGAAGCGCTGGTTCCGAGTGGTGTAAGCCTCAGATAAAACGGTCAAATAGAGCGAGCCCCGCCAAAAGGCGGGGCTCTTGTGCGCACAGCGACACCAGATGACCGCGACGCGTGGCGGCGCCCGGCGAATTCTCTGTCGAAACGTTATGAACAGAGCGGTCGTCCGTGTCAAAGGACACAGACCGCTCTGTGGAATCTACGGCAACTGCCGTATGACCTCGTCTACTTGAGTCGTGCCATAAGCGCGTGCTCGACCAGCGTGATCAGGCCGCTCTTTGCGTCCGCACGGTGTCGCGCGTCGGTGGTGATGATCGGCGTGTTGGGGCCGATCTGGAGAGCTTCGCGCACCTCATCGGGGGTGTACGGCTGGTGGCCGTCGAAGCCGTTGAGGGCGATGACGAAGGGCAGGCCGCTGTTCTCGAAGTAGTCGACGGCCGGAAAGCAGTCGGCGAGACGGCGGGTGTCGACCAGGACCACCGCGCCGATGGCGCCGCGCACGAGGTCGTCCCACATGAACCAGAAGCGGTCCTGACCCGGCGTACCGAAGAGGTACAGGATCAGGTCCTGGTCCAGGGTGATGCGGCCGAAGTCCATGGCCACCGTGGTGGTGGTCTTGTCCCCGGTGTGGGTGAGGTCGTCGATGCCCGCGGACGCGGACGTCATGACGGCCTCGGTGCGCAGCGGGTTGATCTCGGAGACCGCGCCCACGAACGTGGTCTTGCCCACGCCGAAGCCGCCCGCCACCACGATCTTCGCGGAAGTGGTGGAGCGGGCTGTTGCTCCGCTGCTAGAGCTTGCGAAGTCCACTGAGCACCCTTTCGAGCAGTGTCACGTCAGGCTGACCGCCGGCGTTCTCGTCGCCGCCGGGCTGGTGAATGGCGACGAGCCCGGCCTCGGCCAGGTCGGCCACGAGGATCCGGGCCACGCCGAGCGGCATGGAGAGCAGAGCCGACACCTCGGCCACCGACTTGACCTCACGGCACAGGTGGCAGATGCGCTGGTGCTCCGGGAGCAGCCCCATCAGCTGCGCCGGGTCGGCCGTCGTGCTCACCAGCGCCTCTATCGCGAGCTGGTAGCGGGGCCTGGTCCGGCCGCCGGTCATCGCGTAAGGACGCACCAGCGGCTGGTCGCCTTCATATCCGTACGACGCGTGCGAGCCGTACGGGTCCTGAGAGGCGTTGGGCGGGGTCATGGATCCTCCGGGCGGGACAGCAGGTGGTCTGCGTGCCGTCTGATAGAGCCGGTGGGGGGCACCAGGTTGGCCGGACGGTGGTCAGTACGTTCGGTCGGTGGGGCGGCCGATGGAGAGAGCTAGTGCAACAGGCTGCCCTGCAGTTCGGCGCGGAGGTCCGGGGTGAGGACGGCGCCCGCGCGGTCCACGAGGAGCGCCATCTCGTATCCGACAAGGCCGATGTCGCACTCGGGGTGCGCGAGCACGGCCAGGGACGATCCGTCGGAGACCGACATGAGGAAGAGGAACCCCCGCTCCATCTCCACCACGGTCTGGGTGACGGCGCCGCCCTCGAAGATCCGGGAGGCCCCGGCGGTGAGGGAGGTCAGACCCGACGCGACCGCGGCCAGCTGATCGGCGCGGTCACGCGGGAAGCCCTCGGACATCGCCAGAAGGAGGCCGTCGGCGGAGACCACGACCGTGTGGGACACCCCGGGGGTGTTGTCCACGAAGTTCGTGATCAACCAGTTCAGATTCTGTGCCGCCTGGCTCGGACTCAACTAACGCTCCTGCTGGTGAGTGGGGAAACTGCCGGTCTGGCCGGTACCGGCCTGGCGACCCTGCTGGATGCCCCGACGGAGATTCGTCAGCCGGCCGCGTACCTCTTCGGGCGCACGCGAGACCTGCGGACCTGTGCTGTCCTGCTGCTGCTGTGCGGTGCCCGCGACGAGGTTGGCTCGCGGGACGCGGCGCGGCAGGCCGGATGTGGTGACGCCACCGGCGGACGGCTGCCGGACGCGCTCGGCCTGGCGGCCCAGCTCGTCGTTGGGCGAGGTGCGCCAGGAGGCGGCGCTGCCGTTCGTGACGTTGTTGACGTTCCCGCCGCCGGTTCCGTTGGACGCGGGGGCGGGTGCGCTGGCCGGGCGCTGGGGCGCGGCCGGGGTCTGCGGCTGCTGTGCCTGCGGCCTCGACGGAAGGGGCGACGAGGGCTGCGGGCGCTGCGGACGCTGGGGCTGCTGCTGCTCGGGGGTGCCGGGCGCGGGGGAGCGGTCGCCGCCCTGCGGTCCCTGGTTCCCTTGCTGCTGCTCCTGTTGTTGCTGCTGGAACCAGTTGGTCTCCAGCGTGTCGAACAGCGGGGTGCGGCCGTCGCCGGGGCCGGCGGGCGGGAGCCCTTCCGGCTGCGCGGGCTGCTGCGGCTGCTGAGACTGCTGCGGCACCGGAGGCACCGGCGGGATGCCGAGCTGGCCGCCCTGACCCTGACCACCGGGGCCCTGGCCCTGACCGGGAACCTGACCCTGCCCGGGGCCCTGACCACGCCGAGGTGCGTCGCCCGCGTCACGGCCACCGCGCTGCTGCGGCGCACCGGCGCCGGGCGCCCCGCTGTTGTAGCCGGGGGCGCTGGTGCCGGGACGCTGGAACTGGCCCGTGCTGGAGGAGGTGTCCTGGCCGCCGAAGACGTCCGGGCGGACGAACTGCCCGGTGCCGCCCTGCTGACCCTGGCCATGACCCTGGCCCTGACCCGGTCCCTGCCCCTGGCCGCCCTGCTGGCCCGCGTTCTGCGGCGAACCCGTGCCGGGCGGCGGCCCGTTGAAGTCCGGCCGCGCGAACTCGGCGGTCGAGCCGGGACCTTGCGCGGTGTTGCCGGCCGCGGGGTGCGGGAACTGCCCGGTGGACTCCGGCTCCTCGTGCCCGCGCGGGGTGTCGAACGGCTCGCGCGAGACCTGCGGCTGCGCGTTCTCGTCGCTCCAACTGGGCACGCGCGGCTGCGGGTTGCCCCCGGGAAGCTCGGCACGCGGACCGCCGCGCGGCGGCAGCTGCGGCCTGCGCCCCTGGTTCCCCGCGTCGTTCGCGGAGGGGTTCGCGGGCGCGGCGGGGTTCACCGGATTCGTACGCTGCTGAGGTACGGGAGGCTGCGGCGCGGAGGCCTGACCGCGGCCACCGCCCTGCCCGCCCCCGAAGAGACTGCCACCGGAACCGCCCGTGGCACCGGCGCCCTGTCCGGGCGGCCCCTGCCGGGGAGGCTGCTGGCCCGAG
>NZ_BAAAUG010000027.1:0-51691 GCF_039533825.1 Streptomyces rectiviolaceus | reverse complement strand
CCGCCTCCGGCACCCGCACCACGGCGGCGGCGACCCCGCCGAGCGCGACGCGCCCGCCGCGTACGGTGCCGCCCCCGGCGTCGAGGTCCACGACGGCGGAGACGAGCGCGAAGTCCCCCTGCCGCTCGGCGAATTCGGTGAGCGCGGCGTGCGGTGCCGGGCGCGGGAAGACGATCTCGACGAGGATCTCGTCGAAGTCGAGGGCGGTGGTGTAGTAGCCGAGGAAGAAGTCCACGGCCGCGATCCTGCGCTCACCGCGTGGCCCGCGGGCCACGAACTCGGCGTCGAGCGCCACGGCGAGCAGACACCACTCGGCGGTGGCATCGGCGTGCGCGATGCTGCCGCCGACCGTGCCGCGCGTGCGGATCGGCAGATGCCCGATCCACGGCATGGCCTCGCGCAGCACCCCGAAGTCCGCCCCGATCAGCCCCGCCGGGTCCGTCTCCACCGTGTGATGGGTGGTGAGCGCCCCTATGCGAAGCCCGCCCGCCGTGTCGGTGTGCAGCCGGTCGAGCTCCCGCAGGCCGCCTATGTCGACCAGGTGCCGGGGCCGGGCAAGACGGAAGTTCATCATCGCGACCAGACTCTGGCCGCCGGCGACGACCTTGGCGTCGTCACCGAGCTCGGCGAGCAGCCGCGTGGCGCCGTCGAGATCGCGGGCCCGGTGATAGGCGAAGGGGGCGGGCTTCATGGTCCTCCTGTCGTACGTACGGTGCGTGACGGGCGCGGTCAGAGCGCCGCTTGCTCGGCGACCGGCAGGGGCGCCGCGGATGCCGGGGGCTCCTCCTCTCCGTCCAGCGCACGCCCCTTCGTCTCCGGCGCCGCCACCGCCATCCAGGCGACGGCCACCAGGACCGTCCCGCCGAGCACGGCGAACGTCAGCGGAAGACCGAGCACCGGCCACATCACCGAACCGAAGAGCAGCGGCGCGAACCCGGTGAGGACCCGGCTGACCGAGGAGGCCCAGCCGAAGCCGCTGGCCCGCAGGGGAGTGGGGTAGAGCTCGGAGACGTACGCGTACAGGGCGGGGATGGCCAGCTGGGCCAGGAAGCCGAAGACGCCGATGGCCACGACCGAGCCGGTCGGCAGGTCCCGGACGAGCGCGAACACCACCAGGGCGAGCGAGGCGACCGGCGCCGAGACGCCGATCAGCCACTTGCGGCCGACGAGGTCGACCAGGGCGGTGGAGACAAGCACGCCGACGATGCCGACGCCGCTCATCAGGGTGGTGCTCATGAACGCGGCCGTGTCGCCCTGGCCCTCCTCCTTGAGGATCGAGGGCATCCAGCTCAGCGCCGCGTAGTAGACGAGCATGATCGTGGAGAAGAGCAGCCAGGCCGCGGAGGTGATGCGCGGGCTGAAGCGCCAGATGCGGCGCAACTGGTCGACGGCGGCGGCCACTCCGCGCGGCCCGTCGTCCACCGGCGGCTCGGGGATGACGTAGGGCTCCACGGGGGCGCCCGTCCGTGCCACCAGGTCGTCGATCACCTTCCGTGCCTCGGCCTCGCGGCCCTTCTTCGACAGATAGATCGGCGACTCGGGGATGCCGCGCCGGGCCCAGAAGAGCAGGAGCGCGGGCAGCACCATCGTCGCCAGCATCCATCGCCAGTTGCCGTCGAGGGTCAGCATCGCCGTCGAGACGAGCCCGCACAGGGTCACGCCCACCGGCCACCACGCGTCGAGCGCGGTCAGGATCCGGCCCCGGTACTTGCGCGGCGAGAACTCGCCCACCAGGGCGTAGTCCACGGGGATGCAGCCGCCGAGCCCCACACCCGCGAGGAACCGCAGGGCGAGGAAGACCGGATACGTCGGCGCGAGCGCACCGAGCACCGAGAACATGGCGAAGATCAGCAGCGTGACGCTGAACGCCTTCTTGCGGCCGATCCGGTCGGCGACCGCGCCCCAGGCGACGGCGCCCACGGCCATCCCCACCAGGTTCGCGGTGGCGACGAGCCCGCGCTCGCTGAGCGAGAGGTCGAAGTGCTTGCCCAGGAGCGGCATGAGGAAGCCGTTCAAGGCGATGTCGTACGCGTCGAAGAGGTAGCCGAGGCCACCGATGATGAAGATCTTGCCCTGGACCGACCATCTCCAGGGAAGTTCCTGAACAATCTGATCGCCTGTTTTCACGTTCGCTCCACGGGGTCGTGTCGGGGACGTACTGCGGCGGTTGCGGGTGCCGGGGAGGTCCTGCTGGATCAGCGGGTGAACTGGTAGGAGAAAGCGCCGAGATCGGGGTCGTTGAGCGGGCTGCCGCCCCAGAGCCAGTCGTAGGAGAGATCGGACTCGCCGTCGAAGTCCCGGCGGAGCTTCTCGTCCCTGGCCTGCTGCTCGGGGCCGTCGGGGAAGTGGTAGAAGGTCTTGTTATGGAGGGATGCGTCCTGCACCATCCCGGCGTGCTTGGCGCGCCGGTCCACATAGCGGCGCAGCGCCCCTTCGATGCCGTCCGTCGTGACAGCGCCCAGTTCCTCGGCGAGCACGGCGGCGTCCTCCATGGCCTGCGAGGCGCCCTGCGCCTGGTAGGGGAGCATCGCGTGGCAGGCGTCGCCGAGCAGGGCGACCCGGCCGTCCTGCCACACCGGGTCGCGGCGCCGGTGGTAGAGCGCGAAGCAGGAGACGTCCTCCTTCGCCTTGGAGAGCATCGCGGGGACGCGGTCGTCCCAGCCGGGGAAGGCGTCGACGAGGTCCTGCGCGGTGGCGGCGACCGACCACTTCTCGGCGACCTCGTCCGTGCAGGGCACGCAGGCCACGATGTTGAGGAACTCGCCGCCGCGGATCATGTAGTGGACCAGATGGCGGTCGGGCCCGTACCAGATCGTGGACTGGTAGCGGTCCACCAGCCAGCGCGTCGCCGGGTCGGCCGCGATCAACTCGCCCGGTATGAGGGCCCGGTAGGCCATCTCGCCGGAGAACAGCAGGGTGTCGGGTGCGCCCATCAGGTCGCGCACCTGGGAACGGATGCCGTCGGCGCCGATGACGACGTCGGACACGTACCGCCGCCCGTCGTCCGTGACCGCCACCGGACGCGCGGGGTCGGTGCGGTCGAGTTCGGCGACCTTGCTCGCGGTGTGCAGTGCCACGACAGGGCCGGGACCCGCAGGGTCGACACAGGCGTCCATCAGGACGCGGTGCAGGTCGGCCCGGTGGTAGTGCCAGTATGGCGCGTTGAACTGCTCCTTGCAGCGCCGGCCGAGGGAGGTCAGGCCGACGATGCTGCCGTCCTTCCAGCGCCGCCGCACCTGGTCGAGCGGCTCGGTGTGGATGGCTTCCAGCTGCCGGCGCAGACCCAGGCCGAGCAGGATGCGGCTGGCGTTCGGAGCCGTCTGGATGCCCGCGCCCACCTCGCCGAGCTGCGGCGCCTGTTCGAGCACGGTGACCCGCAGGCCGCGGTGCCGCAGCGCGAGGGCGGCGGTCAGGCCACCGAGGCCGCCTCCGACGACGGTGACTTCGTACGACTGGCTGGACGCCACGCTTCCTCCATCTTCCTGATGCGTACTTCCCGATGCGTACGGGCAGTTGGTGCGCGGGTCAGCGCTCGGTGAGACGGCCGCCCGTCACGACCTCCGTGTCGTCGACCGTGACGGTGCAGCCGCGCATGGCGATGTCGAGATGCGCGTACGACTCGCGCCCGAGGACGGGGTGCGGTCCGGTCGACCACAGGAAGTTCCCCGCGAAGGCGCGGGCGTCCATGCCCATCAGGTCGTCCTTGCCGTACATCGCGGTGGCGAACCAGTCGGCCGTACGCATCAGACCCCAGCCCATGTGGGAGAGGCTGCGCGCCCACTGGTCGTCGGCGTCCTCGAAGAAGGTGGACAGGAGCTCGGCCTCGGCGCCGCCCGACACCTTCTCGATCTGCCCGCCCGCGATCTGCAGGGTCACCGGCTGGCGGACGTACTCCTTGAAGGGCAGCAGGATGTCGCCCTCGGCGAGCACGATCTGCCCGTCGGAGATCTCCGGCCAGCACAGGACCATGGTGCTCGGCCAGTGGTCCCAGCGGCCCGGGTCGTCGGCGAAACCGCACTGGAACTCGGGCTTGGAGCCCGCGAGTTGCACGGTCAGATCGGTGCCCGCGTCCGAGGTGACCTTCATGACGGACGACCGCTTGAGCAGCTGGACGCCTTCGAGGACCTCGTCCTTGTCGGCCTCCTTGGGCAGATTGCGGATGAGGACGTCGGGTGCGTCGCAGACGAAGATGATGCGAGTGCCCGCGCGCAGGATCTCCTGCTGCACCGGCGCGTGGATGAAGCCCTCGCGGGTGAGGTCGACGACCAGATCGGCGGACTTCAGCAGGTCCTGCGCGGTGGAGTCGTTGAGCACGGACACGAGGCCTGGGCCCGCGCCCGTGTGGGTGCTCGGCATCGGCGCGGGGCTGCCGCCGGGGACGGTCGCGGCGATGACATGGGCGCCGCAGGTCTTCGCGGCACCGAACGCCGCCGCCACATAGTCGCCGCGGCTGCCGGGCTCGGAGAGGACGACGACGTGCTCGCCCTCGCGGAGCTTGCACAGTCGCAGTTCGCGGGTGAACGCGTCGAGCAGATCGACGGACGAAAGATCGAACACGGGGGATCCCTTCTTTCGGGCTGCCGCGGGGATGCGGGCAGCACGACTCCGGACACATCGTGCGAGGGGATTGCGAGGGGGCATGGGGGAGCTATGGGGTGCTCAGGCAGGCCTCACTGGCCCGCCGCACAGGGTCTGAGCTGCGGATACGAGGCGGTGGGTGACCGCCCGACTGAGATAATCCGAACACGTACTATCTCCGTTGGCAAGGGGTCGTGCACGGAGTTAACCCGGGTGTTTCCTGATGGGTCATCAGGATGGCGGGGCGGCGCGAAGGGGGTTCCCCCTCGGCCATGGATATGCAAGTCTCCTCCTAAATCTCCGGGAGCAGCCGTTGACCCACTGGTCAACAGCGCTGCCACGGCCTCGACATGGGGTGAAGAAGTGTTGCGGAACGGGACACGAGGGCACGATCTCGCCTCGCTGCGCCGGTTGAACACCACCGTCGTGCTGCGCGCCCTGCACCGCCGCAGCCCGCAGACACTCGCGGAGCTCGCCGCGGGCACCGGACTCTCCCGGCCCACCGTGGAATCCGCCGTCGAGGAGCTGACCGCGCACGGCTGGGCCGGGGAGGCCGAGCGCGACGACAGCGAGCGCGCACCGGGGCGCCCGGCCCGGCGGTTCCGCTTCCGCGTGGAGGCGGGCCGCGTCGTGGGCGCCGACATAGGCCTGCACAAGATGGTGCTGCTCCTCGCCGATCTCGGCGGGACGGTGCTCGCCGTGCGGCGCGAGGACATCGACCCGGAGCTGGGCGGAGCCCAACGGCTCGACCTGCTTCGGAAGGGACTCGAAGCCTTCCTGGACGCACACTCCGTGCGGCGCGACGATCTCCTCGCCCGCTGCGTCGGCGTACCCGGCGTCGTCGACGCGGGCGGCACCATCACCTCCTACGTCATCCCCGAATGGTCCGGCGTCGACCTCGGGCGGCTCCTGGCCGACGGGGAGCCGGGCCACACCCTGGTCGAGAACGACGTGAACCTCGCCGTGCTCGCCGAGCGCTGGCAGGGCGCGGCCACCCTCGCCGGTGACGTCGTCTGCGTCCTGACCGGACACCGCGTGGCGTGCAGCCTCACCATCGGCGGGCGGCTGCACCGGGGGCGCCGGGGCGGCGCGGGCGAGCTGGGCCTGCTTCCGCTGCTCGGCATGAACACCGCTCAGGACGCGCTCAGTTGGAAGGGTGAGCGGCGCGCCGGCGAGTCCGAGGTGGCCGCCCTGGCCCGCGCTGCGGACGCGGCGGACCCGCGCGCACTCGCCGCCGTGACGGACTTCGCCGACCGGATCTCGCCGGGCATCGCCGCCCTCGCCCTCGCCGTCGACCCGGAGCTGGTGGTGCTCACCGGCGGCGCGACCCCGCTCGGCGGCCATCTCGTGCCGCTGATCGAGGACAGGCTGCGCCCCCTGACCCTGCACGTCCCACGCATCGCGCTGAGCACGCTCGGCGAACAGGGCGTCGCGATCGGCGCCGTACGCAAGGCACTTGACCAGGTCGAATCCGATCTCCTGACGGATTCGGCGCTCTAGAAGCCCTAGAACAGGAGGCGCTCATGCGCAGGAGGACTCTGCTGTACGGAGCGATGGCGGCGCCCCTGCTCGCCGCCTGCTCCGGCCAGAGTGACGACGGCAAGGGGAGTGGTGGCCGGACCACCCTCTCGTACGGGGTGTGGGACGTGGCCCAAGTGCCGGGTCTTCAGAAGGTGATCGACGCCTTCGAGGAGGAGAACCCCGGCATATCCGTGCGCATGGAGCTCACGCCCTGGTCGAGCTACTGGACCACCCTGAAGACCGCGATGCGCGGCGGGACGGCCCCCGACGTGTTCTGGATGAACGCGGTTAACCTGCAGCTGTACGCCTCCAGCGGAGTCCTGGAGCCGCTGAGCGGCCACATCGAGAGCGACGCGACCCCCGTGGACCGCCACCCGGAATCGCTCGTGAAGATCTACGCCTACCAGGGCACGCAGTACGGCATCCCCAAGGACTTCGACACCATCGGCCTCTGGTACAACAAGGCGCTCTTCGACAAGGCGGGCATCAAGTACCCGGACACGACGTGGACTTGGGACGACGTGCGCGACGCCGCCGCGGAACTCACCGACCCGCGCGAGCGGGTGCACGGCATGGCCGCCGAGATGGACCGCCAGGGTCAGCTCTACCCGGCCATCCACGGAGCGGGCGGCTACGTCCTCGAGGACGGGAAGTCCGGCTTCGGCGACGAGCGCTCCATCGAGGGCCTCCGCTACTGGACCGACATGATCGACCGCGGCTGGTCACCGCCGCAGAGCGCGATGGTCGAGTCCAAGGCGCGCAACCGCTTCTGGTCGGAGAAGGCCGCCATGGTCTACGAGATATCCGCGTTCTCAGGGCAGTATCACGCCGTTCCCGCGATCAAGGACCACGGCGGCGTCACCGTCCTGCCCAAGGGCCGGGAGCGGGCCACGATCATCCACGGCCTCGCCAACGTCATCTCCGCCAAGAGTCGCAAGAAGGCGGCCGCCTGGAAGTTCGTCCACTTCATGGCCGGTCGCAAGGCCGCCGAGATCCAGGCGTCGGCGGGCATCACCATCTCCTCGTACGAGGGGACACAGGACGCGTGGTTCAAGTCGATGCCCGAGTTCGACCTGAAGTGCTTCGTCGAGATGCTGGAGTACGCCGTGCCGTACCCGAGCTCGAAGAACACCGCGGTCTGGGAGAACCTCCAATACCCGCTCCTGGGCGCCGCGTTCAGCGGAAAGGGCGGCATCGAGAGCGCCGCCCGCACGCTGGGCGAACAGATGGACCGAGCCCTGAAGGAGGAGCGCGCATGATGAGTGTCTTTCCCTCCACGGCGGCGGCGAGGAAGGCGAGCCGAAGCAAACCGGCGGCAGGTTCCGCGCCCAAGTCCCGCAGCCAGCGCGCCGCTTACCTCTTCATCGCCCCGCTCGGCATCGGCTTCGCCGTCTTCTACTTCTGGCCGCTGCTCCAGACCTTCTACTACAGCTTCACCGAGTTCGGGGCGTTCGGCGGCAACACGTGGGTCGGCACGGACAATTACGTGCGCGTCCTGAAGGACGTCACGGTCTGGCAGGCGCTCGGCAACACCCTGATCTACTGCGTCATCGGGCTGCTCGCCCTGCCGCTCGCGATCGGCGTCGCGGCGCTGCTCAACCGGCGCGGACTGCGCGGCGTATCGCTCTACCGCGCCCTGTACTTCATCCCGTTCGTGACGCTGCCCGTCGCCGTCGGCCTCGTCTGGAACTGGCTCTACAACGGCGACTACGGACTGATCAACGAAGTTCTGGAGTGGTTCGGCGCGGACCGCCGCTACTGGGTCTCCGACCCCTCGACCGCCGTGTACGCGATCGGCACCGTGATGGTCTGGTCGACCACCGGCTACTACTTGATCATCTTCATGGCGGGCATCAAGGGCATCCCGCAGGACTACTACGAAGCCGCCGAGCTGGACGGCGCCGGGCCGCTGCGCCGCTTCTTCACGATCACACTGCCGCTGCTCAGCCCGACGATCTTCTTCGCGTCCATCATCTGCATGATCAACTCGCTGCAGACCTTCGACCTGATCTACATCATGATGGCCGAGAAGAACCCGGCGATCGGCGACACCCAGTCGGTGGTGAGCCTCTTCTACAAATGGGCCTTCGTCGAGAACGCCCAGGGCGCCGCCGCCGCGCTCGCCTTCCTGCTCATGCTGATCATCGCGGCGCTGACGCTGGTGCAGTTCAGGCTGCAGAAGAGGTGGGTGCACTATGCGTGAGTCCTCGCCCCGTCGGCGTATCAATGCCGGTTCGGTCGCCACCCACGCCGCGCTCTCGCTCGGCGCCCTGGTGATGGTCTTCCCCTTCCTGTGGCAACTGCTCACCGCCGCCAAGTCCCTCGCCGAGACGGCCAAGGTGCCACCGACCTTCCTGCCCGACACCTGGAACTGGTCGAGCTTCGAAGAGGTCTTCACCGCGCTGCCGTTCCGGGAAATGCTGTTCAACAGCGTCTTCAACACCGTGGGACGCACGGTCGGGCAGCTGGTGTTCTGCTCACTGGCCGCCTATGCCTTCGCGCGCATGCAATTCCGGGGCCGCAACGTCCTGTTCGCGCTCTTCCTGTCCGTACTGATGGTGCCGAGCTCGCTGCTCGTCCTGCCGCAGTACGACATCATCCAGCGGCTCGGCCTACTCAACTCGGCGCCCGCGCTGTTCCTGCCGGGCATGTTCAGCGCGTTCGGGACCTTCATGCTGCGGCAGTTCTTCCTGACGCTCCCCAAGGAGCTGGAGGAGGCCGCACGGATCGACGGCGCGGGGCCGTTCCGCATCTTCTGGTCGATCATGCTGCCGCTAGTGCGGCCCGCGCTCGCCGCGCTCGCCGTCATCACCGCGATGTGGTCGTGGAACGACCTCCTGTGGCCGCTGATCGTGAACACCGACCCGCAGAAGATGCCGATCAGCGCGGGACTGACCTCACTGGAGGGGCAGTTCGAGACCAACTACCCCGTGATGATGGCCGGTTCGCTGATCGCGAGCCTTCCCATGCTCATCGTGTACGTCTTCCTGCAGCGGCACTTCGTGCAGAGCGTCGCGCTCTCCGGATCCAAGAGCTGACGCCCGCCTCAAGAAGCCGACCCCCATCGATCCCTGCCGACCCCCGCCGACCCCCTCTCTGGACCAGGAAAGGTAATTCCCTTCATGCGACCGCTTCACATCGGCCTGATCGGCGCGGGCGGCATCGCCCGTGCCCATCTCCCCGGCTGGCTGGAACTGGGTGCGCGCGTCAGCGTGTACACCGTCGACGGCTCGGCGGAGAAGCTCGCCGCCGAGTACGCGGGGCGCGAGGTCGCCGTGGTGGCGGGCCTCGACGAACTGCTCGCCGACTGCACGGCCGTCGACATCTGCACCCCCACCCCCACCCACAAGGAGCTCGCCCTCGCGGCCGTCGCCACGGGCCGGCACGTCATCTGCGAGAAGCCCCTCGCGCTCAACGCCACCGACGCCGAGGAGATCGCGGCAGCCGCCGAAGCGGCGGGCGTGCGGCTGCACCCCGCCCATGTCGTGCGGTACTTCCCGGCGTACGCGGCGATGCGACAGGCGGTCGAGCGAGGCGAGTTGGGTGATCTCGCGGTACTGCGGTTCACGCGCGGCGGTGCGCGACCACAGTGGGCGCCCTGGTTCGGTGACCCCGCCAAGTCCGGCGGCGTCATCATGGACCTGATGGTGCACGACATCGACATAGCCCGCTGGATCGCGGGCGACGTGGTCCGCGTGCACGCGCAGACGCGGGGCGTCGAGCACACCACGGGCGGCACGGAGGCCGAGGTCGTCTCCGCGACCGCCGTCCTCACCCACGCCTCCGGCACCATCAGCCACATCACCGGCCTGTGGGGCCTCGCGGACCAGCAGTTCCGTACGACGTTCCGGATCGCGGGCAGCGACGGGCTGCTGCGGCACGACTCCACGTCCGTGCCCGGCTACCGGATCACCGCACAGGGGGTACGCGCGGCCAACGAGGGCATCCCGTCGAGCCCGATGACGGAGAGCCCCTACCTGGCCGAGCTGCGGGAGTTCGCGGCGTCCTGGGAAGAGGGCGGTGGTGAGCCGCGGGTGAGCGCGCGGGACGGGATCGAGGCGGTACGGATCGCCGAGGCGGCGGTCGAGTCGAGCCGTACGGGCCGGGCGATCGAGATCGGGACGAGCCGGGCGACCGAGACCCGGACGATCACCAAGGAGGTCACGCGATGAAGGTCGCCGTGCTGTCGTTCGCCCATGTCCACGCGGCCGGATACCTGCGGCTCCTTTCCCGTATGCCGGGTGTCGAGGTCATCGGCAGCGACCCGGACACCGGGTCGGCCGCGCCCGGTGAGCTGCGGGGACACGCGTTCGCGGAGGAGATGGGGGTCGCGTACGCGCAGACGTACGCGGAGGCCTTCGCCTGGGGCCCTGACGCGGTGATCGTCTGCTCCGAGAACGCGCGCCACCGTCCGCTGGTGGAGCTCGCGGCGTCTCACGGCGTCGACGTCCTGTGCGAGAAGCCGCTCGCCACGACGGTGGAGGACGGCGAGGCGATGCTGGCGGCGTGCCACGCGGCCGGCGTACGGCTCGGGGTCGCCTTCCCGGTCCGCTTCAGTCCCGCGTACGCGGCCGTCAAGGCGGCCGTCGCGTCGGGTGAGGCGGGCCGGGTCCTGACCGTGTCCGGCGCGAACAACGGCTCCATGCCGGCCTCCCGGCGCTGGTTCGCCGATCCCGAACTCGCGGGCGGTGGCGCCCTGATGGACCACACCGTCCACATAGCCGACCTGCTGGACGACCTCTTCGGCGAGGCCCGCCCCGTCGACGTGTACGCCCAGACGAACAACCGCATGTACGAGGGCGAGGTCGAGGCCGAGACGAGCGGTCTGGTCACCGTGACCTACGACAACGGCTCGGTGGCCACGATCGACTGCAGCTGGTCGCATCCGCGCTCCCACCACTCCTGGGGCGGGCTCGAACTGACTGTGGTCGGTGAGCGGGCGACCCTGGAGATGGACGCCTTCGACCAGTCGGTCCACGGCTACAGCGAACGCCGCGGACAAGGGCTTGAACTGCCCTTCGGCGCCGATCTGGACGAGCGGATGCTGCGGGCGTTCCTGTACGGGCCGGGGGACGGCGGCACGGACGTGGCCGACGGCGAGGGCGGGCTGCGGACGCTGAAGATAGTGACGGCGGGCTACGCGTCGGCCCGGAGCGGCGTTCCGGTGCCCGTGGCCTGAGGGGCCGCGGCGGCGGGCCGCTCATCGGCGTCCAGGCGGACCTCAGCCGCCGAAGAGCTGCGTCCAGTACGTCCCCGCCGAGCCGCCGCCCGCGAAGCCGACGCCGAGGTGGGTGAAGGAGGGCTTGAGGATGTTGGCCCGGTGTCCTGGGCTGTTCATCCAGCCGTCCACCACCTCGGCGGGTGTGCGCTGACCGCAGGCGATGTTCTCGCCGATCGCGCGGTGCGTGCTGCCCGCGGCGGACGCGCGGTGCCAGGGTTCGCCGCCGTCGGGCGAGGTGTGGGAGTAGAAGGCGCGGGCGATCATGTCCGCGCTGTGGCCCTGCGCCGCCACCGTCAGGAGCGGGTCGGGGGAGAGGGCGCGCAGGCCTGCCGCCGTCCGTTCGGCGTTGGTGAGACGGAGCACGGCCGACGCCCACTCCGCGAGCCCTTGCGGGCTGAACGGGGTGGCCCACAGCGCCGTCCAGTAGACGTCGCCGGAGCGCGCGTCGGCGGTGTGGGCCACCCCGACGTGCGTGTACGCGCGATTGTGCACCGTGCGCCGCGACTGCTCGCCGGAGAGGCAGTACTCCACGAAGTCGGCGGGCGTGCGTGGCCCGGAGACCAGATGCTCGCCCATGGCCAGGTACGCGTACCCGCCCGCGACGACGCGCTGGTAGAGGGACGTGCCGTCCGCGTGCTCCGAGCTGAGCGTGGAACGCGCCGCCATCCCGGCGGCGTGCGCGCCCGCGGCGGCCGTCAGCCGGGCGTCTAGGGAGACGGGAGGCGCGCCCGCAGACGCCCGCGCGGCGTTGACCAGGCCGAGGAATCCGTCGGGGGCGGCCGGAGCGGACGGATGGAGCCGGGGCGGGCCGGTTCGGGCGGCCGGTGGATGACCGGAGGATGAGGGGCGCAGAGGCGAGGGCGGACCAGCAGGGGCGGTCGGCGGCCGGCCGCCGGGGGCGCCGGCGGCCGGCCGCCGGGTGCGCGCGGCGGTGGACCTGCAGCGGCGGGTGGCTGCGTGGCCTCGTCCTCCGCCACGTCCACCCCGAAGTCCCGCGCCACCCCCGCAAGACCGTCCGCGTACCCCTGACCGAGCGCCCGCAGCTTCCACCCCGGACCCCGGCGGTAGATCTCCGCGAGCAGCAGCACCGTCTCGCGGTCGGGGCGCGGCGGTGTGAACCGGGCCACGAGCAGGCCGCCGGGGCCGTGCACCTGGAGCGCGATGGCGGGCAGCCGGCCCAGGGGAGTGCCCGGCTCGGCGGGGCTGACGGCCACCGTGACACGGCTCGCACCGGGGCGCAGGCGCCGCCCGTCGACCGTGACCGTGTCGCCCTGGAGCCGGGCGCCGGACGTGGCGGGCTGGTTGTAGAAGACGAAGTCGCCGTCGCCCGCGACCTTCCCGCTGTCACCTGTGACGATCACGGACAGGTCGAAGGGGCCGGGCACCCGGAGGGTGACGGCACCGTCCGGCAGCGGCACGTTCCCCCCGGCAACCAGCTCGTTCATGCAAGGACAACGCGAGAGCGCCACCGCGAGGTTCCCAGCCGGGACGCTCTGCCGCGCGGGTACTACCTCAAGGCGGAGGGCCGCTGAGACCGGAGGCGGATCCGCGCCGCGAAAGCCGCGTATTAGCGTGGGGGGCACGGGAAAGCACAATTCACCGACAGGATCCGAGGTGCCCGGCAGATGGCAAGCCGCAGCGAGAGCCGTACCCAGCTCGTCGAAGGACTCATGGAGCGGTTCCCGCAGGTGCCGCGAGAGGCGGTGATCAAAGAGGACCTGCTCAGGGGAGGGATGGCGTTCGACGAGTCCGCCCTCAGCGACAACGAAGGCGGCGAGGTCAAGCCGAAGTCGTACTTCATCTTCTCCTTCGACCACAGCACACTGCCCGAGCTGGGCGCCGCCGCCCTGCGCCGCCCGCCCGAGGAGATCGTCCTCACCGGCGGCCCGTACGACCTGCGCCGCACGGTCGTCTCGGTCCGCGTGAACCCCTCGTCGCCCTACCGCGTGGCGGCCGACGCCGACGGCGTACTCGGCCTCTACCTGGACGGCGTACGCATCTCCGACGTGGGCCTGCCGCCGATGCCGGACTACTACCGGCACACGCTGGAGAACGGCAAGTCCGTGATGGAGGTGGCGCCCACCATCCAGTGGGGCTACCTCATCTATCTGACGGTCTTCCGGGTCTGCCAGTACTTCGGCGCCAAGGAGGAGTGCCAGTACTGCGACATCAACCACAACTGGCGCCAGCAGAAGGCGGCGGGCCGCCCCTACACGGGCGTGAAGCCGATGGAGGAGGTCCTCGAAGCCCTCGCCATCATCGACAAGTACGACACCGCGAAGTCCTCCACCGCGTACACGCTCACCGGCGGCGCCATCACCTCGCAGATCGGCGGCAAGGACGAGGCCGACTTCTACGGCCAGTACGCGAAGGCCATCGAGGAGCGCTTTCCGGGCCGCTGGATCGGCAAGGTCGTCGCCCAGGCCCTGCCCAAGGCGGACGTGCAGCGCTTCCACGACTACGGCGTGCGGATCTACCACCCCAACTACGAGGTGTGGGACCCGTATCTGTTCGAGCGGTACTGCCCCGGCAAGGAGCGCTACGTCGGCCGTGACGAGTGGCACCGCCGCATCCTGGACTCCGCCGATGTCTTCGGGCCGCGCAACGTCATCCCGAACTTCGTGGCGGGCGTGGAGATGGCGGAGCCGTTCGGCTTCAAAACGGTCGGCGAGGCCATCGACTCCACCGTCGAGGGCCTGCAGTACTTCATGTCGCGCGGCATCACGCCCCGCTTCACCACGTGGTGCCCGGAGCCCACGACCCCGCTGGGCAAGGCGAATCCGCAGGGTGCCCCGCTGGAGTACCACGTACGCCTCCTGGAGGCCTACCGCGCGACGATGGAGGCCAACGGCCTGACGTCGCCGCCCGGTTACGGTCCCGCGGGGCCGGGGCGCGCGGTGTTCTCCGTCTCGTCCTTCATGGACAGCCTGGCCCCGGATCAGGCGGCGGAGGAAGTCGGGGAAACGGTCTAGAGAGCTGAGGCGCGGCCGGCCAGCGCCGACAGCAGACGTTCGGCCTCCGCCGTCACCGAGGTGAGGGCGGAGGCGGGGTCGGGCGAGCGGGCCAGGAGCATGCCCGCCTCGCACAGCGCGCCGAACATCATCTGGCAGCGCACGTCCAGATCCCCGTCGCCGATGTGGCCCGCGGCCGCCGCCGCACGCATTCCGCCGGTCAACACCCGCAGCGTATGGGCGTATTCGATCTCGCGGACGGTCTCCCAACCCAGGACCGCGGGCGCGTCGAGCAGCACGATCCGCCGGAACCCGGGATCGAGGCAGTGTTCCAGGAACCGGCGGCAGCCGCGCCGCAGCGCGGACCAGGCGTCGGGCTCCTCGGCCGCCGCACGCTCCAACTCCGCCGCGATCTCCTCCTGTTCGCGGACGAACACCGCGTGGAAGAGGGCCGCCTTGCCCTCGAAGTGGTGGTAGGCCGCGCCCTTGGTGACCCCGGCGTCGGCCGCCACGGCGACGATCGACGTCGTCGCGTACCCGTCCCGGCCGAAGAGCCGCTGCGCCGCGGCGACCAGCTGCGCGGTGGTCGCGTCGGAGCGTTCCGCCTGGGTGCGGCGGGCAGTCGGTCGCGCGGACGGGATCACGGTCGGCTCCTCTTGACGAACATACTCAGGGTACGTAGGTTCCGCACCAGTTGCATACCTTCGGTATGGAAGCGAGTTGAGCATGACAAAGTCGCTCTTCGCAATCTACGGAGCCTATGGCCACACCGGACGCCTCGTGGCGTCCGAACTCCTCGCCAGGGACGAGGAGTTGCTCCTGGTCGGCCGCGACGCCGAGGCGTTACGCGCGCTGGCCGACGAACTCGACGCGGGGGAGCGGGTGCAGACCCGCACCGCCTCCGTGGACGACACGGCGGCACTGCGCGAGGTGATGATCGCCGCCGACGTCCTCATCCAGTGCGCGGGCCCCTTCGCCGTCACCGGCGCGCCCCTCGCCACGGCCGCGGCGGAAGCGGGCTGCCACTACGTCGACCACGCCCTCGAACCCCACCACGTGAAGCGCGTCTTCGACACCGCGCAAGCTACGGCGGAGCGCACCGGCGCCGTCATGATCCCCAGCCTCAGCTTCTACGGAGGCCTCGGCGACTTCCTGGCGGGGGCGGTGTCGGACGGCATCGCGGGCATCGAGCGGATCGTCGTCGCGTACGCGGTGAACGGCTGGCGCCTGACCACCGGCGCCAAGAACACCGCGACGCACCTCTTCGCCGAGACCGAACGCCTCACCTTCAGCGAAGGCGCCCTGCGGGCGGGCTACGTCGAACCGCGCAACGCCGTCTTTCCCTTCCCGCCACCGCTCGGACCGCGCCCGATGATCGCGCCGTTCCCGTCGAGCGAGGTCGTGACGGTGCCGCGCCATGTCCCCGTCCGCAACATCGACTTGATGCTCAGCACGAGCGCCTTCGAGGCGAAAGAGGCGTTCGAGAGCGAGCACATCGGCGCCGCGGAACGAGCGGCCACCGACTTCACCATCGCCGTCCAGGCGATGTGGGAAGGAGGCAGCGCGGCAGGGCAGTTGGCCGGTCACGACCTGTGGCGGGCCGGAGCGCTGGCCTCGGTGGAGGCGGCGGTGCGGATCGCGGAGGGAAGGGGCCCGGCGAAGACAGGGGTCCTCGCACCCGGCGAGGCGTTCTCCGCGGAGCCGTTCCTGCGGGACCTTGAGCGGCGGGGCGCGTTCACGCTCACGCTGCGGCGTGGAGAGGGGTGAACGGGATGCCGACGAATCCGCCGAACGAACCGGTCCTCGTCACGGGGGCCGCAGGGGGACAGCAGGGTTCCACCGGCGGCCATGTGGTGCGGCTGCTTCTCGAACGTGGTCAGGCGGTACGAGCCTTCGTGCGCACCGACGACGAACGCGCCGCCGCACTGCGGAAGATGGGCGCGGAGGTGGTCGTCGGCGACCTCCGCGAGATAACGGACGTACTCACGGCGGTACGGGGCGTGCGACGCGCCTTCTTCACATACCCGGTGACCGACGGTCTCCTGGAGGCGACCGGCGCGTTCGCGGCGGCGGCCCGGCGTGAGGGCCTTGAGCGCGTGGTCGAGGTGTCCCAGCTGGCGGCAGCGCCGGACGCGGGAACACCTCGGATGCGGCAGCACTGGGTCGCCGAGGAGGTCTTCGACTGGGCGGGGATCGGGGCGGTGCACCTGCGCGCCGGGGTCTTCTTCGAGAACCTGGACTTCTTGGTACGGGCGGGCGGCGGCCGTGAGCTCGCGATGCCGCTGGGCTCCCTGGACACGGTGCTCCCACTGATCGCGGGGCAGGACGTGGCACGGGTGGGAGCGGGCCTGCTGGCAGCCCCGATGCCGGAGTGCTCTGATCCCGTGGTCCTGCTGACGGGGCAGGTGCTGACGGTCGGCGAGGTGGTGGAGACGTTCGGCGGCGGCCTGAAGTACGTGGATGTGGCACCGGAGGAATGGCGCGAGCGAGCGATGACCCTCTACGGCGACACGCACGTGGTGGCCCACCTGGACAAGCTCTGGGAACTGTTCCGCCTGATCGGCTCGCACCACGAGCTGTATCAGGTGACGGAGACGATCGAGCGGTTCGGGGGGAGGGCGCCGGGGACGTTGGCGGAGTTCGTGCGGGGGCGTCGGGGCTGATTCTCAGCCCGTCCGGCGTTTGAGGACGAACTCGGCGAAGCCGGTGATAACGGCAACCAAGGCCACTGGAAGGCCCTCGCGCCAGAGCGAGTTTTCGGGAAGGGGCGGGGTTGGGGAATGATCGATCAAACGGCAACCCCGCCCACCCCGCACCTCCGGAGGACCACGTGCAGCACAACCCCGTCACGGTAGTGACCGGCGGCAGCCGAGGCATCGGCGCAGCCATCTCCACCCGCCTCGCCGCCGACGGCCACCACATCGCCCTCGGCTACCACTCCGACGCCGACGCCGCCGAAAAGGCAGCCGCCCAAGTCCGCGCGACAGGCGCAGCCACAGGCGCCCGCTGCGTCACCGTCCAAATGGACACCGCCGAAGAGACGGACGTCGACCGCCTCTTCGAGACCGCCGCCGCGGAACTCGGCCCGGTCACCGGGCTGGTGAACAACGCCGGAATCGGCGCCCCGGTGGGCCCCCTCGCGGAGGCCGACGTCGCCGCCATGCGCCGCGCACTCGACGTGAACGTACTGGGCTATCTCCTCTGCGCCCGCCGAGCGATCCGCGACATGACGCGGACCGGCGCCGGCGGCGGCATCGTGAACATCTCCTCCGCGGCGGCGACCCTGGGCGCCCCGGGCGAGTACGTGCACTACGCCGCGGCCAAGGGGGCCGTCGACACGATGACGGTCGGCCTGTCGAAGGAGGTCGCGGCGGACGGCATCCGCGTCAACGCCGTCGCTCCCGGCGTGATCTGGACCGAGTTCCACGCCGACCCCGAGCGCCCGGCGAAGCTCGCCGCGGGGATCCCGCTGGCCCGTGCGGGCCGTCCCGATGAGATCGCGGCGGCCGTCGCCTGGCTGCTCTCGGACGACGCGTCCTACGCGACCGGCACGATCCTGCGGGTGGCCGGCGGAAGGTGAGCGGAGCCGAGCGGTAGGGGCCCCCGGGGGCCCCGCACTCCTTACCCTTGGCGCATGATCAGCGAATCGGCACGCATCGCCCCCGACGTCGTCATGCGCCCCGCCACCATGGAGGACGCGGGCGGCCTCGCCCGCGCCCGCCTGCGCAGCCGCGCCCACCTGGAGCCGTGGGAACCCACCCGGCCCGAGGACTACTTCACCTCGCAGGCGCAGGCGGCCCGGCTCCGCGCCCAGCTGGAGGAGTGCCGGGCCGGGCGTACGGCACCCTGGGTGCTCGACCGCGAGGGCGAGATCGTCGGCACGGTCACCCTCTCCACCATCGTCCTCGGCCCCTTGCGCAGCGGGAACCTCGGCTACTGGATCGACGTGGACCACATCGGCCGCGGCCTCGCCACCGCCGCGGTGACGTACGCCTGCGCGTCGGCCGACACCGAGCTCGGCCTGCACCGCGTCGAGGCGGGCACCCTCCTCGACAACGTGCCCTCGCAGCGGGTCCTGGCCAAGTGCGGCTTCGAGGAGTTCGGTGTCGCGCCGGATTTCCTGCACATCAACGGTGCCTGGCGCGACCACCGGCTCTTCCAGCGGATCCTCAACGACCGCACCCCGTAGGGCGATCCGGGGGACTCGGCAAGGGGATACGGCAAGGGGGACACGGCAGCCTGACGGCCGCCTAGACGATGTCCTCCGCTATCTCCGCCTGCTCGCGCTCCGACCCGTACGCCGACGGGGTGCTGTAGGAGCGCCGCGCCACGAACCACCACACCGTGGCGAGGGTCAGCACCACGGCGAGCGCGATCGACGCGTAGTTCATCGTGTCGACCGTCACCGGCGAGGCCTGTGGCAGGCAGAACAGGACCGTCACGAACGCCACCCAGAGCACGGCGACCCAGCCGATCGGCTTGCTCCAGCGGCCCAGGTTCCACGGGCCGGGCTGGAAGCGGTCGCCCGCGCGCAGCCGCAGGAAGATCGGGATGGCGTACGCGGGCGTGATGCCGATGACGTTGATGGCGGTCACGGCGGTGTACGCGGTCGTCGAGTACAGGGACGGCAGGGCGATCACCGCGGCCAGACCGACCGAGAGCCACACCGCGGGCACCGGGACCTGGGTGCGGGAGCTGACCTTGCGCCACACCTTGGAGCCGGGCAGCGCGTTGTCACGGCTGAAGGCGAACACCATGCGGCTCGCCGCCGCCGTCTCGGCGTTGCCGCAGAACAACTGCGCCACGATCACGATGAGCAGCAGCGCCGTGGCGCCGGACTCGCCGATCGCGTCGATCATGATCTGCGCGGGCGGCACGCCTGTCTCGGTGTTCTGCGTGCCCGCGTAGTCCTGGATCGCGAACGTCAGCCCGGCAAGCAGGACGAAACCGGCGATCCACGAGGCCCAGATGGCGCGCACGATGCCGCGCGCCGCGGACACCGAGGCGTTGGAGGTCTCCTCCGACAGGTGCGCGGACGCGTCGTACCCGCAGAAGGTGTACTGCGCGAGGAGCAGACCGATCGCCGTGACGTAGAGCGGGTTGTCCCAGCCGGTGTGGTTGACGAACTCACCGAAGACGAACCCCGGCGACTGGTGGTGGTCGGGCACGATGGCGAGAACGCCCACGATCACGGCGACACCGCCGACGTGCCACCACACGCTGATCGAGTTGAGCAGACTGACCAGACGTACGTTGAAGAGGTTCAGTACGGCGTGAAGCAGCAGGATGCACAGGAAGATCAGGAAGGTCTTCTCCGGCGTCGGCGTGAAGCCGAACTTCAGGTTCAGGAACGCTCCGGAGAAGAGCGCAGCGCCGTAGTCGATGCCCGCGATCGCGCCGAGCAGGCCGAGCAGGTTGAGCCAGCCCGTGTACCAGCCCCAGCGGCGCCCGCCGAGCCGGTCGGCCATGTAGTAGAGGGCCCCCGATGTCGGATAGGCGCTGGTGACCTCGGCGAGGGCCAGGCCCACGAAGAGAACGAAGAGGCCGACGCCCGCCCAGCCCCAGAGCATCACGGCAGGACCGCCGGTGCCGAGCCCGAACCCGTACAGGGTCATGCAGCCGGACAGGATGGAGATGACGGAGAAGCTGATGGCGAAGTTGCCGAAGCCGCCCATCCGGCGTGCCAGGACCGGCTGATAGCCGAGCTCCCTGAGCCTCGCTTCCTCGTCGGGCAGTGGCGCTGCGGTCGAGGCGGGGCTCGACCAGGTGGTGCGGGACACGGATGTACCTCCGTCGGGGAGCGGTGGGTCGGGGAGAGCGGGTGGTGCCGATTCGGGAGGCCGCGGTGCGCGGCGGGGGCCTCAGCCCTGATCTCGGACGGCGCCGAGACAGCGCGTACGTGCCTGCGTGAACGCCTCGGCCGCCGCGTCCGCGTCACCGGGCGACCGCGTGCGGTACGTCCACGGCGCCACGGTGTAGAAGGGGTCGAGTACCTCGAACACCCGTGTAGCGTCCCGGAATTGATGCGCGCCCCATAAAGCGTGGGCCAGGTGGCTGAGGTCGAGGAGCGAGGTCGCCGCGGGCAGCGCGTGCTCGAACCACAGGTGCAGCGCGCGCAGGGCGGAGCGGGTCGCGTCCTCCCCGATCCAGTGCAGATCCAGGGCCTTCTCGCTGCCGCCGTCCTTGCGGTACCGCTCGACGCGCACATACAGGGGCAGTACGTGGAGCGCCGAGCCCGCGTGCGCCGAACCGGACGCCCAGTGGGAGAAGTTGACCGCCTCGGTGAGGGGGCCTCCGGGGCGGCGTGTGTACGCGAACTGCAGCATCCGGTGGTAGGCCTCGCGGTTGCCCGGGTCGCGCTTGTCGGCCTCGGCGAGGAGGTGCCAGGGTCCGGGGAACAGCATCGGCTCGGGGGCCGGCACCCGGTGCTCGTCCCAGCGCTGCCCCTTGTCGAGCTGGGCGAGGGCGAGCAGGCAGACCCACGGCACGGGATCCTCGGGCGAGGCGTCGATCGTGGCCCCGCACGCCGCTGCCGCCTCGCGCCACAGCTCGTTGGTGTGGCGGTGTCCGGCGCGATGGGCGCGCAGGGTCCGCTCGACCAAAACCCTGGTGTGCAGCACGGACGCGGCGGCGCTGTGCGGCTCCTCGGCCTGCCAGGCCCTGACCACGTCGGATCCGGCGACGGCGGCCGCCAGGATCTGCGTACGTTGCGTCCAGAGCCCCCAGTCGGGCGTCGAGTCGAGAAGGTTGCGCGTCGACACCCAGCGACCCGTCTTGAGGTCCTGGAGCACGGCGCGCAACTGTTCGTCGTGGCCCGCCGGGTGATACACGGGGCGGCCTGACGGAGTGGGCATGAATCCTCGGTGGGGGAGGGCGGAGGGCAGGGCGTGTGAACCGGCCTATGACGGAATGATGTTGTTCGGCGGTCAGTGTAGATCTGCAACTTCCGTTTACATGGCGGTTCGTGGATCTTTTGGGATCGAATTGTGCCCAACTCGGCGCGCCGGTTGGCAATTTGAAGAAAGGTCAGGACGGATCCGGCCCGGCGGTGGGGCCCTTGACGCCTTCCTGGCCGCTGTAGCAGGCTTCCGCGGTGATCACCAATGGCAGAGGACCGCGCGGCGAGGCAGTCCTCGCCATCGACCAGGGCACGTCCGGCACGAAGGCTCTCGTTCTCTGTCCGGAACGCGGAGTGATCGGTTCCGGCGCAGCGCCGGTACGCCCGCGCCACCTCCCCGGAGGCCGGGTGGAGGTCGATCCGGCGGCGCTGTTCGCCTCGGTGGTCGACGCGGGACGCCGCGCCCTGGCCGAAGCTGCGGAGCCGGTCGCCGCCGTCGGCCTCGCCAATCAGGGCGAGACGGTGTTCGCCTGGGACCCCGCTTCCGGCCGCCCGCTGACCGACGCGATCGTGTGGCAGGACCGGCGGGCGGAGCCGCTGTGCGCGGAACTGGCCCCGTACGCCGACGAGTTGAGGCAGCTGACGGGACTCCCTCTCGATCCCTACTTCGCCGCGCCCAAGATGGCGTGGATACGCCGCCACCTCACCCGAGAGGGCGTCGTCACCACCAGCGACGCCTGGCTGGTCCACCGGCTCACCGGTGAGTTCGTCACCGACGCCGCGACCGCGGGGCGCACCCAGCTCCTCGACCTGGACGACGTCACGTGGTCACCGCGCGCCCTCGACGTCTTCGGCCTCGCCGATGAGCGGCTGCCGCGCGTCGTCGACGCTGCGGGCCCGGTCGGCACCACGAAGGCATTCGGCCCCGAGCTCCCGCTGACCGGCCTTCTCGTCGACCAGCAGGCCGCGCTGCTCGCCCAGGACGTGACCGCGCCCGGCACCGCCAAGTGCACATACGGCACCGGCGCGTTCCTGCTCGCCCAGACCGGCTCGCGCCCGCGCCGGGGCGGCTCCGGTCTGGTGAGCTGTGTCGCCTGGCGCCTCGCGGGGGAAAGCAGCTACTGCCTCGACGGGCAGGTCTACACGGCCGCGTCCGCCGTGCGCTGGCTCACCGACCTCGGGGTGATCGAAGGGGCGGCGGATCTCGACCTGGTGGGCTCGTCGGTGCCCGACGCGGGTGGCGTCACGTTCGTGCCCGCGCTTGCCGGGCTCGCTGCGCCCTGGTGGCGCGGCGATCTGCGCGGCTCGATCACCGGCCTCGGCCTCGACACGGCCCCCGGCCATCTGGTCCGCGCCCTGTGCGAGGGCATCGCGGCCCAGGTCGCCTCGCTCGCCGACGCCGTGGCCGCCGACCTGGGCGAGCCCCTGACGAGTCTGCGCGTCGACGGCGGTCTGACCCGCTCGGCCCTCCTGATGCAGACCCAGGCCGACCTGCTCCAAATCCCCGTCGAGGTATCGGCGTTGCCCGACGTCACCGCACTCGGCGTGGGTGTGGTCGCACGCATGGGCCTCGACCCGAAGCTCACGGTGCGGGACGCGGTCCCGCGGTGGCGGCCCACCACCGTGTACGAGCCGAAGATCGACGCCACCCGGGCCGCCGAGCGCCTGGGCGGCTTCCGCTCGGCGGTCGGCGCCCTCCTCGACCGCGCGCCCGTGCCGTCGTCATGACCGTCACCACCAAGGGCCCGCTGCCGCCCGGGCCCTACGACGTGACCGTCGTCGGCGCCGGTGTGGTCGGCTCGGCCATCGCCCGCGAACTGGCCGGGCATCATGGCCTCCGGGTCGCCCTTGTCGAAGCCTCCGGTGACGTCGGTGACGGCACGTCCAAGGCCAACACCGCCATCCTGCACACCGGTTTCGACGCCGTGCCGGGCTCCCTGGAGTCCCGCCTCGTACGTGAGGGCCGGCGGCTGCTCGCCGCGTACGCCGCCGAGTCCGGCATCCCCGTCGAGCCGGTCGGCGCGCTGCTCGTCGCCTGGGACGAGGAGCAACTCGCGGCGCTGCCAGACCTGTTGAAGAAGGCCGAGGCCAACGACTACGACGACACCCGGATCATCGGCCCCGACGAGCTGCGGGCCCGCGAACCCCACTTGGGCGAGGGCGCGCTGGGCGCGCTCGACGTCCCGGGCGAGTCCATCATCTGCCCCTGGACGACGACACTGGCGTACGCCACCCAAGCCGTGCGCGCGGGCGTGGACCTGCACCTCAACTGCGAGGTGGAAAAGCCCAGTTCATCGAAAACATCGACATCCCCGGGCGGTCCCGGCCGCCACCATGAACTGACCACGCCCCGAGGCGTCGTACGCACCCGCTACCTCATCAACGCCGCGGGTCTGCACGCCGACGCGCTCGACCGGCGGCTGCTCGGGCGCGCCGAGTTCACGGTCACCCCGCGCCGTGGTCAGCTCATCGTCTTCGACAAGCTCGCCCGCGACCTGGTCCGCCACATCCTCCTGCCGGTGCCGACGGCCCTCGGGAAGGGCGTCCTTGTGGCACCGACCGTGTACGGAAACGTTCTTCTCGGCCCCACCGCCGAGGAGTTGGACGACAAGAGGGCGACGGGCACGACGCGGGACGGCCTCGCCGGACTGCGCGCCAAGGGCAGGCGCATCCTGCCCGCGCTGCTGGAGGAGGAGGTCACCGCGGTCTATGCCGGGCTGCGGGCGGCCACGGAACACGACGACTACCAGATCCACGTGTCACCACAGGAGCGTTACATCACCGTCGGCGGCATCCGTTCCACGGGCCTCACCGCTTCGATGGCCATCGCGGAGTACGTCGTCGGCCTGCTCGCCGATGCGGCGGGCCCCGACCTCGACCTGACGGTGGCCGGAAACCTGGACCCGGTGCGCATGCCGAACATGGGCGAGGCGTTCCCGCGCCCCTACCAGCGCGCCGACCTCATCGCGACCGACCCCGCGTACGGCAGCATCGTCTGCCACTGCGAGCGCGTGACCCGCGGGGAGATCAGGGACGCCCTCATCAGTACCGTCCCGCCCGGATCACTGGACGGCCTGCGCCGACGGACACGCGCGCGGGGCGGGCGCTGCCAGGGGTTCTACTGCGGGGCGGCGGTACGCGAACTCTTCGACGGCTGGGGCGAGTCGGGGGCGGCGCGATGAGGCGGCAGCGGGGCGTGGACGTCCTCGTCGTCGGCGCGGGTCCCGCGGGACTCGCCGCGGCGGCCCGGCTCGCCGCTTCGGGCACGGGCACGGTGGAGGTACTCGAACGGGAGGCGCGGGCCGGCGGGGTGCCGCGCCACTGCCACCACGGAGGATTCGGGCGGTGGGGAGTGACGGGGCCGCGGTACGCGGAGAGCCTCGTCGAGGCCGCGCTCGGCGCGGGAGCTGCCGTACGGACCGGGGTGACCGCCACCGGCTGGGCCGGACCGCTCTCCCTGGACACGACGGGACCGCACGGCCTGGAACGGATCACCGCGCGCGCCGTGATCCTGGCCACGGGCGCGCGGGAACGGCCGCGGACGGCGCGGCTCGTGCCCGGGACGCGCCCGGCGGGAGTGCTCACCACGGGGGAGCTGCAGCAGGCGGTCCACGTCTACCGCCAGGAGATCGGGACCCGGGCGGTCGTCGTGGGGGCGGAGCCGGTGAGCTACGCGGCGCTGTCCGCGCTGCGGCTGGCGGGCGTGGAGGTCGCCGCGCTCGTCATGGAGGAGGCGCGGGCGCAGGTGGGCTTGGCGCGGGCCACGGCGGCCCGGCTCGGGGTTGCCCGGGTGCCGCTGCTGACCGGCACGGCGGTGACCGAACTCCTGGGCCATGGACGGCTGTCAGGGGTGCGGCTGCGACACCGTGACGGGCGGGAGACGGTGCTCGCCTGCGACACGGTGGTGTTCACCGGAGACTTCGTTCCCGACCACGAACTGGCCCGGCGCGGGGGAGTGCTCCTCGACCCCGGGACGCGGGGACCCGCGGTGGACGGTTCGTTCCGCACGGCATCGCCAGGTGTCTTCGCAGTGGGCAGCGGGGTGCACGCGGTGGAGCCGGCGGGGGTGGCCGCGGGGGAGGGGGCGCGGGTCGCTCGCGCGGTGCGGGGCTACTTGGACGGCGCGGGGTGGCCGTCCGGCGGCGTGCCGGTGGTGGTCGATACCCCCCTGCGATGGGTGGCACCGAACCGGCTCGTGCCAGGTGCTCATGGGGGCCGCTTTGTCCTGCGGACGGCGGAGGCTTTGGTCTGCCCTGTCCTGGTGGTCACGCAGGACGGGCGGGGCCTGTACCGGGAGCGGGTGCGGCGGAGGGTGCTGCCCAACCGGGGGGTGTATCTCTCGGGGGGTTGGGTCGGGAGGGTGGATGCGGGTGGTGGTCCGGTGCGGGTGGCGTTCGGCTAGGGCCTTTTATTTCCCCAACCCCGTCCCTTCCCGAACTGGGGCTCCGCCCCAGACCCCGTACAAGATGTCCTCAATCGCCGGACGGGCTGAAAGATTCAGCCCGTCCGGCGATTGAGGACGAGCTCGGCGCAGCCGGTGATGACGGCAACCAAGGCCACCGAAGGGCCCCCGCGCCAGAGCGGGTTTTCGGGAAGGGGCGGGGTTGGGGAAAAGACCGCTCTTCCGTCTAGCGGCAGCTGCCCGTACACTCCAAAACTAGCAGTGCTAATTTACGTCACGCGATGCCCCCGCAAAGCCCTCGCAGAGCCCCGCAGACGACCACCGCAAACGATCCGGAGCCGTATCGTGCGCCCAGTCCACTTCGCCGCAGCCCGCCGCACCCCCATCGGCAAACTCCGCGGCAGCCTCTCCTCCGTCCGCCCGGACGACCTCGCCGCCACGGTCGTACGCGGCCTCCTCGCAGGGACCCCCGAGCTGGACCCCGCCCGGATCGACGACATCTACTGGGGCGCCGCCAACCAGGCGGGCGAGGACAACCGCAACGTCGCCCGCATGGCCGCCCTCCTCGCAGGACTCCCCGAATCCGTGCCCGGCGCCACCGTGAACCGGCTCTGCGCCTCCGGGATGGAGGCCGTCACCGCCGCCGCCCGCACCATCGCGTCCGGCGAAGCCGACATCGTCCTCGCGGGCGGCTCCGAGTCGATGAGCCGCGCCCCCTTCGTCCTGCCACGCCCCGACGAAGCGCTGCCGCACAAGATGGAGACCGCCGACACCCGCCTCGGGTGGCGCCTCGTCAACCCGGCCATGAAGGACCTGCACGGCGTCCTCGCGATGGGCGAGACCGCCGAGGAAGTCGCCGAGCGCCACAACATCTCCCGCGAGCGCCAGGACACCTTCGCCCTGCGCAGCCACCAACGCGCCACCGAGGCCCGCAAGAACGGCCACTTCGACGACGAGATCCTCCCCGTCACCCGACCCGACGGCACCCTCGTCGACCTCGACGAATGCGTCCGTGAGGACACCTCGTACGAGAAGCTCGGCAGCCTGCGCCCCGTCTTCCGCAAGGACGGCACCGTCACCGCGGGCAACGCGTCGCCGATGAACGACGGCGCGGCCGGGCTCCTCCTCGTCAGCGAGGAAGCCCTGAACGAGCTCGGGCTCGAATCCCTCGGGCGGTACGTCGCCGGCGCCTCCGCCGGTGTGCACCCGGACGTCATGGGCATCGGGCCCGTGCCCGCCACCCAGAAGGCGCTCACCCGCGTCGGCTGGACCGTCGGCGACCTCCAGGAAGCCGAGTTCAACGAGGCGTTCGCGGCCCAGGCCCTCGCCTGCGTCGACGCCCTTGCCATCGACCCGGAGCTGGTGAACCCGACCGGCGGCGCCATCGCCCTGGGCCACCCCCTCGGCTGCTCCGGCGCCCGCATTCTCACCACCCTCCTGCACCGCATGCGCCGCACCGGCGCGGCCCGCGGCCTCGCGACGATGTGCGTGGGCGTCGGCCAGGGCAGTGCGCTGCTCGTCGAGCGCGGCTGAATCTCTCCCCCCCCCCGCAAGGCCGCACGGAACGCACGGAAACGGAGCACCACCCATGGCCACGCTGTCCCTCGCCGCGATCCTCGCCGAGCCCGCCCGTCGCCGGCCGGACCGCACCGCCCTCGTCGAGGGTGAACTGCGGCTCTCCTTCAGCGAGTTGTGGGGGCAGTCCCGCGCGCAGGCGGCGGCGCTCGTGGGGCTCGGGGTCGGGCCCGGGGACCGGGTGGCACTGATGGCGCCCAACACCGCCGAGTTCCCGCGCGCCTACTACGCGATCCTCGCCGCGGGCGGCGTGGTCGTCCCCGTACACCTCCTGCTCTCCGCGGAGGAGGTCGAGCACGTCCTGCGGGACAGCGGCGCCACCCTGCTCCTCTGTCACCCCGCGCAGGCCGAGACGGGCAAGGCCGCCGCTGCCGCCACCGGCGTACGCATGCTGACCCTCGGCGAGGACGGCGAGCTGGAGACCCTGACGGGCGCGGCCGAGCCGCTCCCCACCTACCTCACCCGCGACGCCGACGACCCCGCCGTCGTCTTCTACACCAGCGGCACCACGGGCGTCCCCAAGGGCGCCGTGCTCAGCCACCTCAACCTGGTGATGAACGCGACGGTCTGTGCCTTCGACGCCCACGACGTGCGCAGCGACGACATCGCGCTCGGCGCGCTGCCGCTCTTCCACGCGTTCGGCCAGACCGTCTCCATGAACGCGACCTGGCGCGCGGGCGCGACGCTCGTGCTGCTGCCGCGCTTCGACGCCGCGCGGGCCATCGAGCTGATGGCGGCGGAAGGCGTCAACACCTTCCACGGGGTGCCGACGATGTACGTGAACCTCGTGGCCGCCGCGGCCACGGCCCCCGAGCTGCCCACGCTGCGGCTCGCGATCTCCGGCGGCGCCTCGCTTCCCGTGGCCGTACTCGAACGCTTCGAGGAGGCCTTCGGCGTACCGGTCTACGAGGGGTACGGGCTCTCCGAGACCTCGCCCACCGCCTCCGTGAACCAGCCCGTCTTCGGCACCAAGGCGGGCAGTATCGGCCACCCGCTGTGGGGCGTGGACGTGGAGATCGCCCGCGCCGACGTCGAGGGGCGGATCGAGCTGCTGCCGGCTGGGGAGCTCGGCGAGGTCGTGGTCCGTGGCCACAACGTCTTCTCCGGCTACCTGGGGCGCCCGGAGGCGACCGCCGAGGCCGTCGTCGACGGCTGGTTCCGCACCGGGGACCTCGGCACCAAGGACGCCGACGGATTCCTGGCCATCGTCGACCGCAAGAAGGACGTCATCATCCGCGGCGGCTTCAACGTCTACCCGCGCGAGGTCGAGGAGGTGCTCATGCGCCACCCGGACGTCGCGCACGTCGCCGTGATCGGCCTGCCCGACGACGTGCACGGCGAGGAGATCTGCGCCGTAGTCGTCGCGGCTCCCGGCTCCGCGCCCGATGCCGCGCAGATCACCGAGTGGTCGAAGGGACACCTGGGCCGCCACAAGTACCCGCGCCGCGTGGAGTTCACCGCCGAGCTGCCGCTCGGCCCCAGCATGAAGATCCTCAAGCGGGAGCTGCGGGTCACTTACAGCGGGTCCTAGGCGACTG
Organism: Streptomyces rectiviolaceus; assembly: GCF_039533825.1. Classification (NCBI taxonomy): domain Bacteria; kingdom Bacillati; phylum Actinomycetota; class Actinomycetes; order Kitasatosporales; family Streptomycetaceae; genus Streptomyces; species Streptomyces rectiviolaceus. The sequence continues at coordinate 23,067 of NZ_BAAAUG010000027.1, read as the reverse complement.
CTACGGAGGCGTCCAGGATGTGGCCGCCCCTGACGGCCCGGAGATAGTTGGGCCTAGCATCTGTTCTCGGCATGGACATATCTCTCGATGTATCTCTCTGGGAATTCGCCGCGCTCGCCGCGGCCGCGGTGCTGGTCGGCTTCTCGAAGACCGCCGTCAGCGGGGCCAACACGGTCAGCCTCGCCGTGTTCGCGGCGGTCCTGCCGGCCCGCGAATCGACCGGTGTGCTGCTGCCCATCCTCATCGCGGGTGACGTACTGGCGGTCCTGACCTACCGCAGGCATGCCCACTGGCCCACCCTGTGGCGGCTGTTCCCCGCAGTCGCGGGCGGCGTGGTGGTGGGCACGGTCTTCCTGATGTGGGCCGACGACGCCATCGTCCGTACGTCGATCGGGGCGATCCTGCTCCTGATGGCCGCGGTCACGGTGTGGCGCCGCCGGGCGCCCGCGGACGGGGCGGAACCCGAGCGACCCTCGCGCGGCGCCCGGCTCAAGGCCCCCTCCTACGGCGTGCTCGGCGGTTTCACCACCATGGTCGCCAACGCGGGCGGCCCGGTGATGTCGATGTATCTGCTTTCCGCGGGCTTCAGGAAGCTGAGCTTCCTGGGGACGTCGGCGTGGTTCTTCCTCATCGTCAACACTTCCAAGGTGCCGTTCAGCGTGGGCCTCGGCCTGATCGACGCGCACTCGCTGCTGCTCGACGCGGCGCTCGTGCTCTTCGTCGTCCCCGGCGCCCTCATCGGCAAGGCCGCCGTGCACCGCATCAATCAGCGCCTCTTCGAGCAGCTGGTGATCGGAGCCACGGTCCTCGGCGGACTCCAGCTGCTGCTGCGCTGACGGAGCAGCAGCCGGGGTCAGGCCTTGCTCAACGGGACCGGGACCGGCCGCCTGGCCTCGGGGGCAAGGCCGTGCTCCAGGTCCTCCACGAGCAGCCGCTTCGCGATCGCGTCGACCGCCTTGACGAGGTCCTGGTCCGCGGGACGGCCGCTGTCCTTCTCCACCTGCTCGCCCAGCCACTTGGCCCACGCCTTGCCGATCACGTCGGCCTCGCGCTCACCCGCCGGGGTGTGCGAGAAGAGCAGTCCTGAGCGAGTGAGGAAGCCCTCCTCGACCATGCGGTTGAAGACCGGCACCAGGACTTCGGACGGCAACTGACGCCGTGCGGCGATCAGGCTGAGACTCGCGTGACCGACCATCCGGTCGAAGAGGGACACCTGCATCACGGCCCACGCGCCCGCGATGTCGAGCCGGGTGTCGGAGTCGTCGATGACACGACGCGCGGTGTCCATACCCGTACTGCGGATGATGTTCCCGACCGCCAGCTCGAGCACCTGGTCCGGGCTGCCGCTCGACGTCGGTGACGCGAAGCCCTCGCCCATGTCCGAGGAACTCATCCGCGCGCTGTCCCGCAGCTGCACCTGCTTGAGGAAGAGGGCCACCAGGAACCCGAGCAGCGCCACGGGCACCGTCCACAGGAACACGGTGTGCAGCGTGTCGGCGTACGCCTTGATGATGGGCGCCGCCGCCTCCGCGGGAAGATCGTGCAGCCCCTGCGGACTCTGCGCGGCCTTGGCCACCACGGCCGGATCCGCGGCCCCCGCCTCGGCCGCCGCGGCGACCCCGTCCGCGAGGTTCGGCTTCAAGGTGTTGGCGTAAATAGTGCCGAACACGGCGGTGCCGAAGGAGCTGCCGAGCGTACGGAAGAAGGTGACTCCGGAGGTCGCCGTGCCCAGATCCGAGTAGACGACGGTGTTCTGCACGGCGATCGTCAGGACCTGCATGCAGAGCCCGATACCGGCGCCGAGGACGAACATGTAAAGCGACTCGAGCCAGGTACTGGTCTCACTCCCCATGAGCGAGAGCAGATAAAGCCCGAGAGCCATCACCAAGGCACCCACGATGGGAAAGATCCGATACTTCCCGGTCTTGCTGACCACATTGCCGCTGAAGATCGAGGCGATGAGCAGACCGATCACCATGGGCAGCGTCCGCACGCCCGAGACAGTGGCCGAGTCCCCGTCCACGTACTGCAGATAGGTCGGCAGGAACGTCATCGCGCCCAGCATCGCGAACCCGACGATGAAGCTGAGGATCGAGCAGACCGTGAAGACGGGATTGGCGAAGAGCCGCATCGGCAGCATCGGTTCGGCGGCCCGCGTCTCGACCACACAGAACAGCGCGAGCGCGATGGCGCCGCCCACGAACAGCGCGATGATGGTGCCCGAACCCCACGCGTACTGGTTTCCGCCCCAACTCGTCGCCAGAATCAGCGCGCTGGCGCCGATCGCGACGAACGCGATGCCGAGATAGTCGATGACGGGACGCACCGCCGACTTCACGACGGGAATGGTCCGGGCCGCGGCGATCACCACGACGATCGCGATGGGTACGTTGACGTAGAAGGCCCAGCGCCAGGTCAGATGGTCGGTGAAGAGCCCGCCGAGAAGCGGCCCGATGACGGTGGCGACGCCGAACACGGCACCGATCGCACCCTGGTACTTCCCGCGCTCGCGCAGTGGGATGACATCGGCGATCAACGCCATCGACGTCACCATCAGACCGCCCGCGCCGATGCCCTGCAGCGCGCGCCAGGCGATGAGCAGCGTCATGTTCGTGGACAGACCGCACAGGAACGAGCCGGTGATGAAGACGATCGCCGAGACCTGAAAGACGATTTTCCGCCCGAAGAGATCGCCGAACTTCCCGACGAGCACCGTGGCGACGGTCTCCGCGAGCAGATACGACGTCACGACCCACGACATGTGCTCGGCGCCGCCCAGATCCGCCACGATCGTGGGCAGCGCTGTGCCCACGATGGTCTGGTCGAGTGCGGCGAGCAGCATCCCCAGCATGATCGTCACGAAGACGATGTTGCGGCGGCGCTTGTCCAGGACGGGCGGCCCCTGGGCGGGGGCCTCGGCGGCGGGCTCGGCGGTGGTGGTCACACGATCACCCTCACACCGCGTTTGTGCCTGTGCATGCGGGGCCGGTCCGCCCCGGTGATGGCCCCGGTGACGGCCCCGGGACGGCGAGGCAGGCGGACCGCCCCCGTTCGCTCAGCCCAGGTTGCGGCGCAGCAGATAGGTGTCCATGATCCAGCCCTTGCGCTCGCGCGCCTCGGCCCGGAGGGCCTCGATGCGGGGAGCGGCTTCGTCGAGCGGCCCGGAGACGAGGATTTCATCGGCGGTCCCGATGTAGGCCCCCCAGTAGATGTACATGTCGCCGCCCACCCCGCCCTGGTACTGCCGGAAGGCCTGATGCGCATCAAGCATCACCACGACATCATCGACCCCCTCGGGAAAACCACCGTCGGCGAGGCGACGCCCGGTGGTGATCTGCACGGGCCGCGCGACGCGGTTCAGGCCGGTGCGGTGCTTCGCGGCGAGCGAAGAGACACTGCTGATACCGGGCACGACGTCGTACGAGAAGGCCACCGCACCCCGGCCGAGAACCTCCTCCAGAATCCCGAGGGTGCTGTCGTACAGCGCGGGGTCGCCCCACACCAGGAACGCACCGCACTCGTCCGCGCCCAGCTCATCAGCGATCATCCGCTCATAAATGTCCGCACGGCGGCTGCGCCAGTCCACGACGGCGGGGGAGTAGTCCGCACCGCCCGCCTCCCGGTCGCGCGCGGGGTCCGGCGCCTCGACCACACGGAAGGCACCGTCGGCGCGGTGCGCGCCGAGGAGATCACGCCGCAGCTGGACGAGGTCGTCCTTCTCCGCGCCCTTGTCGAGGATGAAGAACACGTCGGTGCTCTTCAGCGCCTTGACGGCTTGCAGGGTCAACTGGTCGGGGTCGCCCGCGCCGATACCGATGACATGAATCTTTCGCACACCGAAAGTGTGCCGTACGGGTGCGCTGCGGTACCCCCTGGGAGGGCACGAGCCCGCCCCGCACCACCATCAGCCCCTGCCACCCCCGTCACCCCTGCCCGCTCCCCGCAGCCGCGGCGCGTGCTCGGCCGCGTCAACCGTCGGCCCGTCCCCTTCCACAGACTCCCCTTCCAGAGACTCCGCTTCCAGAGTCTCCGCCAACTGCCGTGCCCACACCACGAGTCCGTCCACATCGATCCCGTAGGGCCGCTCCCCCCACTGCCCCGTGCCGATCGCGCCCGCCCCCCTGAGCAGCAGCCGCGCCCCGCCGGTGACGTTGCCGCGGGCCGAGTGGGTCAGCCCAACGGCCAGCTGCGCGAGCCCCTTCCACAGGTCGCGCTCGCCATCGGGCCCCGACTTCCAGGCGTCCTCGAAGACCTCGTGCGCGTGAAAGGGCCGCCCCGCGTCGAGCAGGGCCTGCGCCTGAGCGACTGTCTCCTCGGGCGTACGCGTGACGCCTTCGGGCTGCCGCTCCACACCCTCGGTGCCGTACGGCAACGGCCGCCCGAGCCCATCACGCGGCCGCGCATTGCGGGCCCGCCCTTCGTCATCACGGTCACGGCCACGGTCATCTGGTCGAGGTGCGGTGCTCATACGGCGATTGTCCCTCGCCAGACATCCGACGGACGGAGCGGACCACCCCCGAACGTGGGGTAAAGTTCTGTCTGCGCGATCACGCAGAACACCGCGAGACACGCATCGGGACGTGGCGCAGCTTGGTAGCGCACTTGACTGGGGGTCAAGGGGTCGCAGGTTCAAATCCTGTCGTCCCGACGGAAACGTCGCAGGTAGGGGTCGCCTTCGGGTGGCCCCTACTTCGTGTTTGGGAGTGGTTTTGGGAGCAGGGGGGGCCGCTCCCTGTGCTCCCTGGGAGCGGGAGTCTGGGAGCTCCCAGGGAGCATCTCCGCTGCCCGGTCTGGTGCACGAGGGAAGGGGTCGCGCTGTTCGCCCCCTTGTCCGAATACTCGTCAAGGGGCGTCCTCCCACTCGTCCCCATGACGGCTTTCACCGACCCTGTGGGTGCCCGAAACTCGGCCGCCCTACGCGACCTGCGTGTATTCGTGAATGACACCGCCGAGTAGATCTCGACGGGTGACCTTGCCGTCCGGGCGCGGTGTGGGCGGTGGGTGTTGAAGTGCGTCTCATATGCGGCCAGGACGGTGCGCAGGTGCCGTTCGTTGACGATCAGTGTGCGGTCGAGGAGTTCCCGGCGGCATCCGCCGATCCAGCGTTCGATGTACGCGTTCGCCTGCGGGGCCCGGATGGGAGTGAGCAAGACCTGGATGGCCTCGGATGCGAAGACGGCGTCGAAGGCGTCAGTGAACTTCGTATCTCGGTCTCGGATCAGGAACCTGAATCGGTCAACGCGGTCGTCCATTGCCATGAGGAGGTCACGCGCCTGCTGGACTGCCCAGTTGCCGGTCGGATGGGCAGTGACGCCCAGGAGGTGTACTCGGCGGGTAGAGATCTCCATGGCCACCATGCAGTACAGGCGCCGCAGTAACACGGTGTCGACGTGGAAGAAGTCCACGGCGAGGATCCGGAGGCCTGGCTGCGTAGGAACTGTGCCCACGTCGGGCCCGAGCGTCGTGGCGCCGGGGCGATCCCGGCTCTTCTCAGGATCGCCCATACCGTGGAGGCGCCAACTGGACGACCGGCGCGGGCCAGTTCGCCGGCGATCCTGCGGTATCCCCAGTGCGGGTTCTCCGCGGCGATCCGCAGCACCAGCTCCCGTACGGTGGGCGGGGTCGGTGGTCGGCCTGGTCCTCGGCGTTTGTAGGTCCAGCGGCGCTTGACCAGGTCGGAGTGCCAGCGCAGCAGCGTGCCCGGGGTGATGAACAGGTGGCCTCGAAGGGCCTTGGGCAACAGCCGGACCAGTGCCGCGACCACTGCCTGGTCTGCCCATGAGGGTTGCGGGCGGAGGACGTGTCGGCGGAGCACGGCGAGCTGGTGCCGCAGTACGAGTATCTCTGTGTTCTTGGAAGTCTCCGATCGGGCAAGCAACGCAATCCTTCCCAAGATCTTTGGGAAGGGCATATCGCCGCCAGGGTTCTTCATGTCTGTGAGCCCACGCGGGCGGAGCGCCTCTACTCGGCCACAAGTCCGGCCCCACAGCGACGAGTTGGCCGAAGAGCTGGATGTTCTCTGCTGGGGCGGCGCCGCGCCGCCGGGGCCATCGATCTCTTGGTGTGTGCGACAGTGATCGGTGTGTGCGACTGCGACCCACCACGATCACACGGTGCTCCACGTGGACAACGGCTTCGCGCGAACCGGGAGTGGGGCAGTCGACCACCTGCGGAGATGGTCCCGCTGGGCTCGATGGGCCCCAACCGGGCGGGCCGGCACCGCCACCGCGACCGGGGTCAGCATCCCGCGCTGTGCGGGCGGCACCGCGCATCGGCCGAACGCACCTGCGCACGCATCGTGATTGTGCCGAAGCCGAAGTACACCCCGGACGCGGTGACGGGAACCACCGCCCATACCCGCCCGCTCACAAGATCAGCGGCTGAGCCGGATTGCGTGATCGTGGATGAGGCGCAGCTTCTTGCGCCGGCGGCGTCATCGCAGGAAGAACCGCCTGGTGAAAGCGGAATAGCGGAATATCAGAACCGCGAAGTGGTCTGGCTCTAGCCCCGGGATATTGCCGGAACATCTCTGACCCCGCGCCAAAAGAGTGCCGCGTCGTTTACCAGGACCCCCAGGCCAGGTCACGGCAGTGGGTTTTGAACTTCGTGGATATGGTCATGCGCAGTCTTGCACTCATCACTCCCCCTGGTGGTGCACGAGCATAAGCAATCGCATCAGGGAGAGGTGTGGACGGAAAGCCTCTTCATTGAGTGTCCGCACCGGCTCAATGCCCCGTTCGCAAACCGAAACGCTCGCGGTCCCCCCGCTCACTTTTCCGCAATGCGGAAAAGTGTTTCTGCATGTCGGTAGATTATGACTCGGTGGCAGAACTGTCAACGCCGACTACCGAACGTTGTGAACGTTCTCCTGGTGGGCGCCGGGTACGTCGACGAGCTGTAGGGCCGCCGCTTTCACGCCAGCCTCGAATCGGCTCTCGGCGTCGAGCTTCTCCATGATCGACGTGGTCATGCGGCGCAGGGTGCGAGGCGAGATGCCGAGGGCCCGGGCGATCGAGTCGTCCTTGCTGCCGTTGGCAAGCAGCTTGATCACTGCCGTCTCGCGCTCGTCCAGTTCCACTTCGCCGGGGGTGTCCACGGCGCCCGTGGGGGCCGCCGTGGCGTCGGGCGGCACCGTGCCGTGCACCCAGCAGTGCTGGAAGGTGCCGCGCAGCAGCTGGCAGATGTCGGGGCCGCGGGCCTCCAGTGCGGTCATCTGTCCGTCACGGGGTGAAGCGGACATGTAGGCAAGGGCGTTGTCCACGAGGATCATCCGGAACGGCAGCACGGAGGCGAGTCGAACCTCGCAGCCGGCGTCCTTCAGGGCGGCCAGATGGGCGCGGCCGTGGGGCAGGCTCGCCATCGAGTTGAGGTGGATGGCCCGCATGGTGACGCCCCTGTTCAGAGCGGTCTGATTGCGTTCCATGCTCTCCTGGAGCATGCGCTGCGGCAGGGGCGAGCCCGGGTGCATGCTCAGGATCTCGTTCTGCGCCTTGATGGCCGCGCCGTGCAGCGCGGCGGCGATGCTGTCCTCGCCGATCAGCAGATTGAGCTGGGCGTCGCTCTCCGTCCTCGACTGCAGGGCGAGGAGGTTGGAGCCCAGGATCGCCATGGTCTCCGACAGCTCTTCGTTGAGCGTGAGCCGCTCGCGTATCGCCTGCTGCTCGAGGGCGAGCAGCTGCGCCAGGGCCGTCTCCGGGTGGACGGCGACGAAGGTGTCGCCGGCGGTGGTGGGCCGGATGAGACCCAGCTCGAGCAGCAGCGCCTCGGCTGCTTCGAAGGTCTGGTCGCTCAGCTCGAGGCGGGTCCGGGCCGCCGAGGTGCTCCTCCCTGATTCGGCCAACATATGGCGGAAGAGTTTGTGAGCGTCGACTGCGGTTTCCTGGTGCATGGGTCCCTCGATATCGGGCGAGCTGGCGGGTTACCACAACTTTCAACGGTTTAAGTTTGAAACTGACTTGCCCCCCAGACGGGCCCTTCGGACCCGCTGCTGCACGTTAACTCATGACTTCCGCTTATGGACATGGCACTGAGTGGCCACGGTTCCCGCTGGACTCTTGCAGGTTGAAACAGAAAGGATCGTGATGTCGATGCCCGGTGGCGGCTGAAAGGCGGCCAAGGGTTTCCGCCCGGTGTTCGTGCGAACCATGGCCCGTTTATCGGGAAGAGCTCGCCCGGCGCACCGGATTCTTTCTCTCCTGGCGCAGCGATGGCGCTGCCCGGAGAGCTCCAGGGAATCTCGGGGGGCATGGCTCCGACCGGATCACGTCTTTTGCATTACAGGGGGGATGACTGCGCGATGGCATGGACCACGTTGCCGGAACGCGTCGGCACACAGGCCGAGCAGCGCCCGGACGCCCCGGCCCTGCTCTGGCACGGGCAGGAGATCGGCTACGCCGAGCTGAGCGGCCTGGCCGGCACGGCTCGCCGAGGCCTCGAAGCGCTGGGGCTACCGGGCGAGGGCCCGGTAGCCCTGGTGGCCAAGAAATCTCCACAGGCCGTCGCGGTGCTGCTCGCCTGTCTTGCCCTGCGTCAGCCCGTGCTCATCCCTTCCGCCGAGCTGGGTGAGGAGACGCTGGGCGAACTTCTCGCCCGGGCCGGCGCTCAATGCCTGCCCAGTCCCTCGGAGTTGACGGACCAGGCGGCACACTCCGGCCTCGTGCTCGGCGAGCCGGCCGGCCCCGAGGGCTCCAGGTGTGCGGCCCTGCCCGAGGACACCACTTTCCTGCTGACCACCTCTGGCTCGACCGGACTGCCGAAGGCCGTGCCCGTGTCCGCCGCCGCCCTCGACCGCTTCACCGCCTGGGCCGGGCAGCGGTTCGGGATCGGACCGGGATCCACCGTGCTCAACTACGCCCCGCTCAACTTCGACCTGTGTCTCCTCGACATCTGGACGACCCTGGCGAGCGGCGGCTGCGCGGCCCTCGTGGACCAGGACCTGGCGGTCAACCCGGCCCATCTGCTGCAGCAGTTCCAGGCCCGCCCGGTCCAGGTGGTGCAGGGCGTACCGATGCTCTTCCAGCTGCTCGGACAGGCCGAACGGCGCTCCCGCGGCGATGAGTTCGCGCAGGTCGAGCACGTCCTGCTGACCGGCGACGCAATCTCCGCGAAGGGGCTCGGAGCCCTGCCGGGGCTCTTTCCGAAGGCCAGGCTGCACAACGTCTACGGCTGTACGGAGACCAACGACAGCTTCGTCCACGAGATCGATCCGGCCGTGGATCCGGGGCGCTACGGTTCGGTGCCGATCGGCCGCCCCGTCACCGGCGCCGACGCGCTCGTCCTCGATGAGGAGGGCGCCGTCCTCACCGGTGCGGGCCGGGGTGAACTCATGGTCCGTACGCCCTTCCAGAGCGCCGGATACCTCGACCCCGCCCTGGACGACGGCGTGTTCGTCCCGCACCCTGGCGACGGCTCCGCCGAGCCGGGCGCGACCGGGCGCTGGTACCGCACCGGTGACCTGGTCCGACGCCACCCGGACGGAACGCTGACGCTCGAGGGCCGGCGCGACTTCGTGGTCAAGGTTCGCGGAGTACGCATCAACACCGCCGAGGTGGAAGAGGCGCTGCGCCGGCATCCGGAGGTGGCGGACGCGGCGGTGCTCGCCCTCCCCGACGAGCGGGCGGGCAAACGGCTGCACGCGGTCGTGCAGCGCACCGAGCATTCGGCGCTGGGCGGGCTTCAACTCCGCGAACACGCCGCCAAGTTGCTGCCCAGAGTCGCCATTCCCTCGAAGGTCGAACTGGTGGACACCGCGCTGCCCCGCACCCCCACCGGAAAGCTCGACCGCAAGGCCGTGCTGGGACAGCTGCCCGGGCAGAGCGCCTGACTCCCGTACGAATCCACCCCGCTGCGGCGCCCCGCCCGGCTGCCCTGCGGGCTCGCCCGGCACTCCCGGCTCGCCCGTGCGACCCGTCCGATTCCCGTATGAACCCGTCACCCTTTTCAGGAGGCCGACATGGCACGTATCGACGACATCAAGAAGTACCTGGTCGAGGAGTTCCTGCTCGACATCCCCGCCGACGAGCTGGCCGACGACTACGACCTGCTGGCCAACGGCGTGATCGACAGCCTCGGCCTGCTCACCCTGGTCAGCTGGCTCGAGGACCGGTACCGCCTTGACATCGACGCCATGGAGATCGCCCCGGACAACTTCCGTTCGGTCGGCGACATCGAGGTATTCGTGGCCTCGGGCGACGTACCGGCCGGAGCCAAGTAGCCGTGACCGAGCTGCTCCACAGCCTCGTGGCCCGCACCCGGCCGGTGACCGTCCAGGAATGGGACGGCTTCTGGGACCGGCTGCGGCACAAGGAACTGCACCCCGGAGAGGCCCTCGCCACGGTCAGTGCGCTGTCCGCCCGGATGCCGCAGGCGCAGACCGCGGTGGCGCTCGTGGCCGCGCTGGACGCACGGCGCGAGCAGCCGGCGTCCTGGCCGGGCACGGTCAACGTGGTCGGCACCGGGGGTGGCCCTGCCACTTTCAACCTGACCACCGCTTCGGTCCTGGTCGCGGCCGCCACCGGCGTCAAGGTCGTGAAGACCGGGTCGCGCGGCTACACCAGCCGATTCGGCTCCATCGACCTCCTCGAACGCCTCGGCATCCCCACCGCCTCCTCGTACGCCGAGTGCGAGGACCTGCTCGACGCCCATGGCATCGCCTTCGCGGACGGGTTCGTCTACCCGGCGGAGCTGAGCCGTCTGGCGCGGGCGATCCTCCCGTACGGCATGAAGCAGGTCGGCCGGATCTTCAACGTCCTTGGCCCCTTCCTGGCGGCCGTTCCGGTCGGCGCCCAGCTGACGGGAGTCTCCGACGCGGCGCTCGTCCCGGCCCTGGCGGAGGTGGCGGACTCGCTGTCGGGGCGCGAGGTCTGGCTGCTCCACAACAACCACGGGGTGGACGAGCTGATCGGGTTCGCGAGGAACACGATCCGTACCGGGGCAGGCAGCCCGGACCTGACGATCGAGCCCGGAACTCTGGACGGGGTGTGCCTCCACCCGGGCACGCTCGCCGAACTGGGTCCGAGTTACGACGACGCAGGGTCGCCGGTCCCGCAGCTGCTCGCGCTGCTCGGCGGGGACGGGCCCGACGCCGCCGTGCAGAGCATCTGCCTGAACGCGGCCGCGGCGGCGGTCGCTTCGGGCACCCGCACCGATTGGGCGGAAGCCTTCCGAGTCGCTCAGGACGCGGTGCACTCGGGCGCCGCGCTCGAGTTGGTCGATCGGCTGCGCGCATTTCGCCGGGCGCAGTCGCACCCGGCGGGCAACCAGGGGAAGCCGGTGATGGCACGTGTCGGCTGAACCGACCCACGTAGCAGGCGCGTCGGAGCGGCGGTTCTTCGCGGGGCGCGGACCGTCGGACCCGGGGCTCGCGCTCTTCGTGAACGCCGGCGACCCGGGCCTGGACCGGCTGCGCGACCTCGTCCTGCTCCTGGACGAGGCGGGCGTGGACTGCCTGGAGCTCGCGGTGCCCTTCCCGGACTCGGTCACCGACGGCCCGGTCATCCGGCGCTCCGCCCGCCGGGCCCTGGACAGGGGGACGGACCTGGACGCCGTCCTGGGGTTCATCGCGGCGGTGCGGCCCCGGCTGCGGCACACCAAGGTGGCGTTGCTCGCGGACTGGCGGCACTCCGTACGGTCCGTGGGGATCGGGGAGTTCGTGGCCAAGTCCCGTGACTGCGGCGCTGACGGCGTCCTGTTGCACGGACTGCCGCCACGGGCGGCCCCGGGCTATCTGGAGGCCGCCGAGCGGATCGGCCAGCCCGTCGTCACCAGCTGTTACGCCGGGTCGGAACCCGACGTACTGGCGCAGGCGGCCCGGCATGCCACCGCCTATCTCTATCTCGTCGCCCACTACGGGCGTTCCGGTACCGCCCCGCCGCCGCGGGCGGACACGCTGAGGCCGGTCCTCGCCACCCTGCGGGGCAGCACGGCCGCGCCGATCGCCGTGGGCTTCGGGGTGCGGACCGGTGCGGACGTCCGGACGATGGGCGCACTCGGTGCCGACGCGGCGATTGTCGGCACAGCCCTGGTGGACCGCGTCGAGCAGGCGCAGAACGCCGGCGGCGACCTGCTCGCCGAGGTCGGCCGGTTCGTCGAAGGGCTGCGCCCGGAACCGGTGCACTGACAGTCAACTACGTATTCACAGCAGAGTCGTTGGGGGGAGATCCGTGATCATTCGCAAGCTGGAAGACGTGAAGACCGTGGACTGGGGGAATGGCGTCAGCCGCAGATTCCTCCTCGAGGCCGACAACATGGGGTACACGGTCACCGACACCGTCGTGGCCGCCGGCTCCAAGTCCCTGCTCGAGTACCGCCGCCATCTCGAAGCCTGCTACTGCATCTCGGGCCGTGGCGAGGTCGTCGACATGGCGGGGGAGAGCCACCTCATCGAGCCGGGCACGCTCTACGCCCTCGACGAGCACGACGCGCACTGGCTGATCGCCTGGCCGGAGGAGGACCTGCGCCTCGTCTGTGTCTTCACCCCGGCCCTCAACGGTGACGAGGTCCATTCGCTGGACGGCGCGGCCTCGTCCCACTACTGACGCACCCCACCACCGTGCCGCGCACCGCCACCACCTTCCAGGAGTTCCACCGTGATCGAATGGTCAAGCGACCAGCGTGACCTGCGCGACGGCCTCACCCCGTGGTTCGAGAAGTTCGGCGACGACCACTTCCGTTACGACAAGCAGGCCGAGTTCCCCCGCGTGCCGTGGGACGCCGTGGCCCGGTCCGGGCTGCTCCGGCTGCCGTTCGGCGAGGAGTGGGGCGGGCTCGGACAGTCGCTGCTCACCACCATGTACGTCCTCGAAGGACTCGGCCACGGCTGTCGCAATGGCGGACTCAACTTCTCCGTCACCACCCACATGGTCAGCACCGGCGTGTCGCTGCAGCGGTTCGGCTCGGCCGAGCTCAAGCGGCGTCATCTGCCGGGCGTCTGCGAAGGAACGACCATCGGCGCGCATGCGATCAGCGAACCGGGCAGCGGCTCGGACGCGATGAACATGCGCACCACCGCCGTCGCCGACGGCGATCACTTCGTGCTCAACGGCAGCAAGACCTTCGTCAGCAACGGCCCGGTGGCGGACCTGATCGTCGTCTACGCCAAGACGGACCCTACGGCGGGCCCGCTCGGGGTGACCGCGTTCCTGGTGGAGCGGGACACCCCTGGGCTCACCGTCGGCAACCCCATCGAGAAGATGGGCCTGAAGGCCTCGCCGCTGTGCGAGCTGTACTTCGACGACTGCCGGGTGCCCAAGGCGAATGTGATCGGCCGGGTCGGCACCGGCTTCCTGGTGCTCGATCACGTGATGAAGTGGGAGATCCTCTGCTCCTTCATCGTCGGCACGGGCGAGATGCAGCGCCGCCTGGAGAGCTGTATCGCGTACGCCGGTGAGCGCACGGCGTTCGGGCAGCCGATCGGTGGCTTCCAGTCGGTGGCCAACCGGATCGTCGACATGAAGATAGGTCTCGAGACCTCCCGCAAGTGGCTGTACGACACCGCACAGAAGGTCACCACCGGGCAGAAGGTCACGGTCGATCTGGCCACGGCGAAGCTGATCGCCAGCCGGGCCGCGCTCGAATCAGCGCTGAGCGCCGTCCAGATCTTCGGCGGCAACGGCTACATGGCCGAGTACGGCCTGGAGCAGGAGCTGCGCGGAGCCGTCGCCGGAACCATCTACTCCGGTACCACCGAAGTCCAGTACAGCCGTATCGCCTCGATGCTCGGCCTGTGAGCAGGAGGAGCGGGAGAAGCGGAGAAGCGGGAGAACAGCTGTGACAGGGAGAACGACCATGCAACCCACACTCGCCGCCACTGACTTCCTCGACCACGGCTCCGCCGAGGTGACCGGGTTCGTCGACGAGGTGCTGCCCGATGGCGGGGCCGACGACCGGGACCGGGCGGTGCGCCTGTACTACGCGGTCCGCGACAAAATCGGCTACGAGATCTACGGCGCCGACTTCTCCCGCGAGGGGCTGACCGCGTCGCAGGTCGTCAAGGCAGGCAAGGGACTGTGCATCCACAAGTCCGTCCTGTACGCCTCCGCGCTGCGCTCGGTCGGCATTCCGGCCCGGCTCGTGCTCACCGATGTACGCAACCATCTGTCGTCGCCGAAGATCCGGGAGTTCATCGGCGGTGACGTCTTCCACTACCACGCGCTCACCTCCGTACGGCTCGACGGCCGTTGGATGCGGGCCACCCCGGTGTTCAACCGGCTGCTCTGCCGCCTCTACGGCATGCGGCCGCTCGACTTCGACGGCACCGCCGACAGCGTCTACCACCCCTATGACGGCCAGGGGAAGGCGCACATGGAGTTTCTCAGAGAGCACGGCGAGTTCGACGATCTGCCCTACCAGCAGATCCTCGACGGCATGCGCAGTGCGCACCCGAAGATCTTCGCCGGCCCCGGCCGGACCCGCTTCGCCGACGGGTCCCTGGTGGCCGATGCCGCCGCCGAGCGCGCCTGACGCCTCATCAATTCCCTTTATTCATCAGCCTTTTCACCGCAATCGCGAGGACTGCCGACGTGGACACCATCAAGTACCAGCTGCGTGACGACCAGATACCCACCAGCTGGTACAACATCGCCGCCGATCTCCCGCGGGTCGACCCGCCGCTGCACCCCGGCACCGGGCAGCCCGCCACCGTCGACGACCTGACCGGCATCATGCCCAAGCAGCTCGCCGAGCAGGAGCTGACCCTGGAGCGGGACATCGAGATCCCCGCCACCGTGCGGCAGATCTATGCGCAGTGGCGTCCCTCGCCGCTGTTCCGTGCCCGCCGCCTCGAGCAGGCGCTCGGCACCCCGGCGCGCATCTACTACAAGTACGAGGGCGGCAGCCCGGCCGGCAGTCACAAGCCGAACACGGGTATCGCGCAGGGCTTCTACAACAAGGAAGCGGGCATCCGCCGTCTGGCCACCGAGACCGGCGCCGGCCAGTGGGGCTCGTCCCTCGCCCTGGCCGGCGCGTTCTTCGGCCTCGAGGTCAAGGTCTTCATGGTGAAGGTGAGTTATCACCAGAAGCCCTACCGCAGGGCCCTGATGCACACCTACGGCGCCACCTGTGTGCCCAGCCCCTCCACCGAGACCGCGGCGGGCCGCGCCATCCTCGCCGAGGACCCTGACTGCCCCGGCGCGCTCGGCATCGCGACCTCGGAGGCGATCGAGGTCGCCATGAACGACCCGTTCACCAACTACGCCGGTGGCAGCGTGCTCAACCACGTCGCGCTGCACCAGACGGTCATCGGGCAGGAAGCCCTGCTGCAGATGGACATGGCCGACGACTACCCGGACATCGTGATCGGCTGCGCCGGCGGCGGCAGCAACCTGGCCGGTCTCACCTTCCCGTTCCTCGGCGAGCAGCTGCGCGGCGGCAAGCAGGTCCGGGTGATCGCCTCCGAGCCCGAAGCCTGCCCGACCCTCACCAAGGGCCAGGTCGCCTACGACTTCGGTGACACCGCGCAGCTCACCCCGCTGCTCAAGATGCACACCCTCGGCCACTCCTTCGTCCCGCCATCCATCCACGCCGGCGGCCTGCGGTACCACGGCATCGCCCCGCTGGTCAGCCAGGCGCTGCAGGACGGTCTGATGGAGGCGCGGGCGGTCCCGCAGACCGCCTGCTTCGAGGCCGGCCTCACCTTCGCCCGCAGCGAGGGCATCGTGCCCGCCCCCGAGTCGACGCACGCCATCCGCGCCGCCATCGACGAGGCCCTGCGCTGCCGCGAGGAGGGCAGGTCCGAGGCGATCCTGTTCGGCCTGTCCGGCCACGGCCACTTCGACCTGGGCTCGTACGAGAAGTACATGGCCGATGAGCTGGCGGACGAGGGCTACGACGAGGAGCTGGTGGCCCGCTCACTGGCCCGCATCCCCGCTCCCTTCGGCCAGGTCTGATCCCCGTGTGGCTCAAGGTGTGCGGACTCACCCGCACCAGCGAGATCAGACTGCTGAGCAGCTCCCCGGTGACCACGGTCGGCCTCTGGTACGGAGTGCCGGACGGCAAGGCCGACCTGACGCGGGACGAGCTGACGACGTTGGCGGGGCTCGCCCTGGAGCGCGGTCTTGAGCCCGTCCTGGTCACCCTCCTCGACGACCCGGAGCAACTGCGCGATGCCGTACGGGCTTCGGGGGTGCGTCGCGTCCAGCTGCACGGCTACACCACGCCGCAGCAGGTGGCCGCGGTCAGGGCGGCCCTGCCGGACGTCGTGCTGCTCAAGGTGCTGCATGTGCGCCGCGGCAAAGTGCTTGAGAAGCCCTTCGTCACGGCCTTCGAGCGTGCGGGCACCGACCTGTTCCTGTTCGACTCGGTGGGCGACGACGGGCGGATCGGCAGCACCGGCAAGCCACTTGACCCCGCGGCCCTGGCACCTGTGCTCGACACGGTACGGATCCCGTTCCTGCTCGCCGGCGGGCTGACCGCCGACGCGGCCAAGGAGCACGGCGCGGCCCTGCGGCACGACGGATTCCTCGGCATCGATGTGGACAGCGGGGCGCGCAGGCCCGACGGCACGATTGCCCCGCTGATCATCGATGGGATCCGGCACGCCTGGAGCGGGGAACTGCGCCGACGCAGAGAGGAGCTGCGCCATGCCGTCGCCGTCAGCTGATTCCGCACCCGCCGAGCTCACCGGCGGCGGACGCTTCGGTGCCGCGCTGCGCACCGCCGACACCCCCGTGATCATGGAGCTCAAGCGCAACAGCGCGCACGGCGCCGACTTGTTCGCAGGCCGTCCGGTCGGCGAGCTGGTGGCGCGGTACACGGCGCTCGGCGCGCCCGCGCTCTCCGTGGTCACCGGGTCCTGGTTCGGCGGCACACCCGAGCTGCTCGAAGAGGTGGCTGCGGCCACCGAACTGCCCCTCCTTGTCAAGGACTTCTTCACCAAGGAGAAGCAGATCGCGGCCGCGTCCGCGGCCGGGGCGTCCGCGGTCCTGCTCACCGCGACCGTGCTGCCGCGCACGGTGCTGCGCCGGCTGATCGGGATCTGTCTGGAGCACGACGTGACCCCGTTCGTCGAGATCACCTCCGAGGCCGAACTGGCCACGGTGGAACAGGCGCAGGACTGTGTCATCGCCGTCAACAACAAGGACATCCGGCAGCGCGAACGCGACACCGGAGACCTGGGACGCAGCCATCGGCTGATCGACCGGGTCCGCGCCACGGGCACCGCCGTACCGGTCAGCGCCAGCGCCATCGAGACCCCGGGCGACGCGGCCGGACTGCTGTCCGCGGGCTATCGGGGGCTGCTGATCGGTACGGGTCTGCTGCGGGCCGCCGACCTCGACGCCTGGTTCGGCGAGCTCAGGGCCCTGTGGCCCCCGGGCGCGCACGACACCATCGGGGCCGACTCCCGTAAGGAGCGCACTCCATGACCGGCAACCCCGGCCTTTCGGTGCGCGCCGCACTGGCCCAGCTGCGGGCCCAGGAGCCCGAGGCACTGCACGAGTACACCGAGCCGATGCCCGTGGCGGAGGTGGCGGCCCACTTTGCCGCCGCCCACGCCGGCGTACCGGCCGTCGGGGTCTCCCGCAGCGAGCCCGCGGTGCTCTACCGCGGCGTCAAGGGATTCCAACTCCCGGTCCTGCTCGGTCTGTACGGTGACGCGGCCCGGCTGCGGCGCTGGCTGCCGGGGCTCCCGGACCGGGCCGCCCCGGACACGGTGGTCCCGCTGCTCGCGGCGGCGGCCCGGACGGCGCCGCGCGAGGTGGCCGACGCGCCCTGCCGTGCGGTGGCCGCCGTCGGCGACGAGGTCGATCTGCTCCGGCTGCCCGTACTGACCAGCACACCTCGGGACGCGGGCCCGTATCTGACCACCGCACTGATCCGGGCCGAGGACCCGGTCACCGGGGAGACCGCGCTCTCCTGCCACCGCATGCTGGTGCTCGACCGGTCCCGGCTCACCGTGTGGATGGTGCCGGGCCGCAAACTCGGCGAGCTGCACCGGCGGGCCCTGGAGCGGGGCGATCGCCTCCCGGTCAGCGTCAGCATCGGGGTGCCGCCCGCCGTCATGGTGGCCTCCGCGGTCAACACGGCCTTCCTGGGGCCGGGTGACGCTCCGTCGGCGGACGAGCCCTCGGTCGACAAGCTGGCCCTCGCCGGGGCGCTGGCCGGCGAGGCGATCGAGCTCTCGCCGGGCCTGACCCAGCCCGTGCCCGCGCTCGCCCAGGCCGAGATCGTCATCGAGGGACACCTCGACGACCAGGTGGCGGACGAGGCTCTCGATGGCGCCGAACCGGGCCTTTCGCTGCCGGAGTTCCTCGGCTACGACGGCGGGGCCCGGTCCGGCCTGCCGGTACTCACCGTGACCGCGGTCACCACCCGCCACGATCCCCTCTACCAGGCGGTCGTCGGCCCCGGCCGGGAGCAGTCGTATCTCCTCGGCACCGCCGGGGCGCTGTCCGTCGCACTCTCCCTGCCGCACCACCCCGGCCTGGCCGTCCACGACCTGCACTTCGCCGCGGCCGGCGGGGGCATGCTGCTGCTCACCGTCGCGGTGCGCAAGGCATCCGCCGCGGGGGACACCGCCCTGCCCGGCCTCGCCCGCGAGATTCTGCGCCGGCACCCCTTCGTCAAGACGGTCGTCCTCACCGACGAGGACATCGCCGTCTCCTGTACGGAGGACGTGCTGTGGGCGATGACCACCCGCTCGAACCTGGCGGCCGACTGTACGGAGTGGACGGATCTGGGGCCCGTACCGATGGACCCCTCCCAGACCGAGGCCTGGGCCGAGCACCGGGCGGCGGGCCGGATCCCCGGCCGGGTGGCCCTCGACGCGACCACCCCCTTCGCCCTGCGCGAGACGACCAGACGCAGCTTCGCCGTGCCCGCGCCCCGGCCCGACTGAGTGCCGAGCGGACCGGCCCCTGGCCTGTAGCGGCCATGGCCGCTTTGTGGCACCGCGGCATCGCCCCGACCATGCCCGTGCATGGCTAGGGTCGACTGTCCGGTGCCCTGAACAGCACGCCGTCGTGCCGAGTCGCCCGCGTCAGGACGTGGCGCCCTGTGCCGCCGCGTCGTACGAACCCCGCGGCAGCCGCTGACGCCAGCGGATCCGCAGGTGGCCCCCCGCTCGTGCCGCAGCGCCGCGGCCCGGCAGCAGACGAATGAACAGACGACAACGAGACGTTGCGCGGGCGTCGTCCGCGAAGGAGCACCGGGACATGTCGAAGAGCCTCAACGAGGACGAGTACCGCGCCATCGTCGAGTGGAACGGCGGAGCGGCAGGCGCCGCCCGCCCGGAGCCGGCCGACGCCACGCTGCCCGCGCTCTTCGCGGAGACCGTCCGCGCCCACCCGGACCGCACCGCCGTCAGCTGCGGCACCGACGCGCTGACCTACGCCGAAGTGGCCGCCCGGGCGAATCGCCTGGCCCGCCTGCTTGCCGAGCGAGGCATCGGGCCCGGCCGGCTGGTGGCCCTGGCCCTGCCCCGCTCCCTCGACCTGGTCGTCGGCCTGCTCGCGGTCACCGCCTCGGGCGCCGCGTATCTGCCGATGGACCCGGACTACCCGGCCGACCGCGTGGCCCACATGCTTCAGGACGCGGCCCCCGCCGCGCTGCTCACCGACACGGCGACGGCTCCCGGACTGCCCGCCAACGCACTGCCCGCGATCCTGGTGGACGGCGCGGACCACGCCGCGTACAGCCCGGAAGAACTCACCGACGCGGACCGCGCCCGGCCGCTGCACGCCGAGGACATGGCGTACGTCATCTACACCTCGGGCTCCACCGGCCGCCCCAAGGGCGTCCCCGTCACCCACCACAACGCGACCCGGCTGTTCTCGGCGACCGAGCACTGGTTCGGCTTCGACGAGCGGGATGTGTGGACCCTCTTCCACTCCTACGCCTTCGACTTCTCGGTGTGGGAGTTCTGGGGCGCCCTGCTGCACGGCGGGCGGCTCGTGGTGGTGCCGTATCTGACCGGCCGCGACCCCGCGGACTTCCGCGCCCTGCTGGCCCGCGAGCAGGTCACGGTCCTCAACCAGACGCCGTCCGCGTTCTACCAGCTGGCCGCCGCCGACCGCGAGCATGCCGACCGCGAGCATCCGGCCGGTGAACTGGCCCTGCGCTACGTCGTGTTCGGCGGTGAGGCCCTCGAACCCGCCCGACTCGCCGACTGGTACGAGCGGCACGCGGACGACACGCCCACCCTGGTCAACATGTACGGCATCACCGAGACCACGGTGCATGTCTCGTACGTCGCCCTCGACCGTGCGGCGGCCGCCGCGAGCACCTCGAGCGGCATCGGCGTGAACATCCCCGACCTGCGCGTCTACGTTCTCGACGAGGAGTTGCGGCCGGTACCGCCGGGTGTCACGGGTGAGTTGTACGTCGCCGGGGCAGGTGTCGCCCGCGGCTATCTGGGCCGGCCCGCGCTGACCGCCGAACGGTTCGTCGCTGACCCGTTCGCCGCGTACTTCGGTGTGAGCGGCAGCCGGATGTACCGGTCGGGCGACCTGGCCCGGCGTACCGCCGACGGGCGATTGGAGTACTTCGGGCGCGCCGACCAGCAGGTCAAGATCCGCGGCTTCCGTATCGAGCCGGGCGAGATCGAAGCGGTGCTCGCCGGGCACCCGGACGTGGCCGATGCCGCCGTCGTCGTACGCGAGGACATCCCGGGCAGCAAGCGCCTCGTCGGCTATGCGGTACCGGCCCGCGATGGCGTGACCGGCGCCGCGCTGCGCGAACACGTCGCGGCAGGGCTGCCCGCCCACATGGTGCCGTCCGCCGTGGTCCTGCTCGACCGGCTGCCGCTCACCGCCAACGGCAAGCTCGACCGCGGGGCCCTGCCGGAGCCGGGTGCGAGCCGCCCGGCCGGCTCCGGGCGCGCGCCGAGTACGCCGCGTACGCCGCAGGAAGAGCTGCTCTGCGGGCTGTTCGCCGAGACGCTGCGACTGCCCCAAGTCGGCGTCGACGACGACTTCTTCGCACTGGGCGGCGACTCCCTGCTGGCCGTCCGGCTGCTGCGTGCCGTGCGCAAGGAGCACGGCAGCGCGCCCACGGTGGCCGCGCTGTTCGGCGCACCGACGGTGCGCGGTCTTGCTCCGCTCGTCGGTGGCACCGGTGGCGGGGCCGGTGATGTCGGTGATGTCGGTGGTGCCGGGCAGGAGATGCCGCCGCTGGTCCGGGCCATCGGGCACGAAGGGCCGCTGCCGCTGTCGGCTCAGCAGCGCAGTCAGTGGTTCCTCAATCGCTTCGACGGCTCCGATGCCGAGCGGGACGGCGCGCTCTACAGCATTCCGCTCGCCCTCCATCTCGACGGCGCGCTCGACATGGCGGCACTGCGGGCCGCGCTGGGCGATGTGGTGGAGCGGCACGAGGTGCTGCGTACGGTCTTCCGCGAGGGGGCCGACGCGCCGCACCAGGTGGTGCTGCCGTTCGGCGAGGCTGCCCCCGCGCTGCTCGACGGTGGCCGTATCGGCAGAGCCGCCTTGCCCGCGGCCCTGCGGGCCGCCGCCACCCGGGGCTTCGACCTGAGCGCTGAAATCCCGCTCCGCGCCCAGCTGTTCCACGTCGGTCCGCAGGCGCATGTGCTGCTGCTCGTGGTGCATCACGCCGCGTGCGACGGCCGGTCCCTCGAGCCGCTCGGCCGGGACCTCTCGCAGGCGTATGCGGCGCGGTGCGCAGGCGTGGCGCCCACGTGGGTGCCGTTGCCGGTGCAGTACGCGGACTTCGCCCTGTGGCAGCGTGCGGTGCTCGGCGACGAAGGTGCTGAAGGCGATGAAGGTGATGGAAGCAGCCTGGGTGCTCGTCAGCTGGTGTTCTGGCGGGAGGCTCTGGCCGACCTGCCGGAGCAGCTGGACCTGCCGGTGGACCGGGCCCGCCCGGTCCGGCCCACGTTCCGCAGTGGCTCGGTCCCGCTGAATCTGCCGGCCGCCTTGCATGAGCAGATCCGGGGAGTGGCCCGGGAGCACGGGGTCACCTCATTCATGGTGCTGCAGTCGGCGCTTGCCGTGGCGCTGACCCGGTTCGGCGCGGGCACCGACATCCCGATCGGCACCCCGGTCGCGGGCCGCGCCGACGAAGCCCTCGACGATCTCGTCGGACTCTTTGTGAACACCCTTGTGCTGCGGACGGATACGTCGGGGGATCCGACGTTCGCGGAGTTGCTGGGGCGGGTGCGGGAGACGGATCTGGCGGCGTTCGCGCATCAGGATGTGCCGTTCGAGCGTCTGGTGGAGGAACTGAACCCGTCGCGGTCGCTGGCCCGGCACCCCCTCTTCCAGATCCTCCTCGCCTTCCAGGAGAGCCCCCTTGCCGAGCTCGACATGCCGGGTCTGACCGCCCGCATGGAAGAGATCGACTCCGGTTCCGCCACCTTCGACCTGGTCGTCGACGTGGTCGAGCGCTTCGGTGCCGAGGGAGCGGCGGCCGGGCTCGAAGGCAGCGTGCAATTCTCGCTGGACCTCTTCGACCGGGTGACGGTGGAGCGGTTTGTGGGGGTGTTGGTGCGGGTGGTGGAGGCGTTGGTCTCTGATCCGGGTGTGCGGGTGGGTGCGGTGGAGGTGTTGTCGTCGGTTGAGCGTGGGCTGGTGCTGGGGGAGTGGGTCGATACGTCGCGTGAGGTGGCGGGGTTTGCTTTGCCGGGGTTGGTTGAGGCTCAGGTGGTTCGGACGCCGGGTGCGGAGGCTGTTGTTTTCGGTGAAGTGTCGCTGTCGTATGGGGAGTTGAATCGGCGGGCGAATCGGCTGGCGCGGTATCTGATCGGTCGGGGTGTGGGGCCGGAGCGGTTTGTGGCTCTGGCGTTGCCGCGGTCGGTGGAGATGGTGGTGGCGTGGCTGGCGGTGTTGAAGACGGGTGCGGCGTATCTGCCGGTGGACCCGGGGTATCCGGCTGACCGGATCGCGTACATGCTCGAAGACGGACAGCCGATGGTGGTGCTGACCACGGCCGCGGTCGCCGGGCAGGTCGCCGACACCGGTACCGAGGTACCGCTTGTGGTTCTCGACGACCCTGAGACCTCGGCCCTGCTGGGCAGCCACGCTGACCACGACGTTCTCGATGAGGAGCGGGCTCAGCCACTGTTGTTGTCGCATCCGGCGTATGTGATTTATACGTCGGGGTCGACGGGTCGGCCCAAGG
>NZ_BAAAUG010000026.1:8290-41148 GCF_039533825.1 Streptomyces rectiviolaceus | reverse complement strand
GCCCGCCTCGCCGGCGCCCGGCACGCCCGCGCTGTCCTGGTCGTACGTCACCGGGGCGCCGAACGCGCGGTCGCCGCCGAGCCGCACGGTGACCGAACCACCCTTGCTGCCACGGGAGTTGCCGGTGATCAGGTCGTCGTAGCCGTCGCCGTCGACATCACCCGCGGTGGCCGCCTCGCGCGTGGCCGTCGGGTCGTCGCCCTCGCCCAGGAGCTCTGCCTGGTAGCCGTAGTCGCCGGCGCCGCCGTTCATGTGGGCGGTGTAGGCGCCGCCGTCCGCGCGCTCGCCGTACAGGACGTAGCCGAAGCCGTCCTTGTACTTGAAGTTGCCGCTGACCATGCCGTCCAGGCGTACGCCCTCGGGCAGGAAGTCGACCTCGAGCCCGAACGCGCGGCCGTCCTCGCCCGCACCGGAGTAGTACCACCAGTTGTCGCCGCTGATCACGGCAAGCTGGGGCGCGCCGTCGGTGTCCAGGTCGTTCCAGGTGGTGGCCTCGCCGAAGCGGCCCGCGGTGTCGGCAGGGGCGTTCACGACATGGCTGCCGCCGGTGAATCCGGTCTTGCCGCCCTTGATGACGGTCACGGAGCCGGAGGGCTTGCCCGTCACCTTCTCGCCGGGGGCGCCGACGATCAGGTCGGCGTAACCGTCGTCGTTCACGTCACCGCTGGTGACGTTCTCGCCGAACTCGTCCTCGGCCTCGGTGACTCCGGGGACACCGGCCGTGTCCTGGGTGACGGTGACCGAGCGGCCCTCGGACACACCCGAGGCCGAGCCGAACGTCACGGTCACGGAGTTGGCGCCGGGCGTCCCGATCGCGAGGTCGCGGTAACCGTCGCCGTTGTAGTCGTCCTTGAGCGTCGACGCGGCGCTCGCCGTACCCGCGAGGGGCAGCGTCAGACCCGCGGCGGCGAGGGCCGCGACACTCGCGGCGATGGCCAGGTTACGTACGCGCACGTGGGACTCCCGGGAGTGGGGAAATACTTCCGGGGGGTGTGACTGGTGAGGCGTACGAATGGTTGTGCGACGGGGTGGAAGAGGTGGCCGGAAGGTGAACGGCCCGGATGTCCCAAAGGGGCCTATTTCACGTTCTGGCTTCACGTCCCGGCTTCACGTCCTGGCTCCACGTCCTGGCGGTGGGCCCGTCAGCGGCCGGACTTCAGGACGGTCGCGTAGCCGTCGTACCCGTAGGTTTCAGGTAGTTCGGCGCGAAGTACTGCACCTGGCCCGGATCCAGCCCCTCAGCCGTCCCCCGGAACGCGAGGAAGGCGGGCTTCTTCCTCTCCCATTTCTCGGCGAGGACGATCAGATCCTGGCGGCCGTCCCCGTTGAAGTCGAGCAGCTCGTCGGAGCCGAACTCGGTCCATCTGTAAGGCTTTCCGGTCGTGCTGGGCAGGCCGTCGGTCAGCGGGCTCACGGTTTGCGCGCCGTCCAGGTCCGGTCCTTCCGAGGTGCCCGGCAGGAGGGAGACCTCGCCGCCGTTCCCCTTCGGGTCGTTGTCGCCGAGGACGAGGTCGGGCACCTTGTCGCCCGTGACGTCGCCGACCTTCGGGTCGAAGCCCCAGCTCCACGCCTTCTGCTTCATCTTCTTGGCCGAACGCCCCTTGCCCAGACCCGACTTGGAGCCGTAGATGATGGTGATCTCACCGGGGTCGCTGCCCCCGCCCGCGTGGTTGTCGGAAGCCTCGCCCGAGCCGATCACGTCGTCGATGCCGTCGCCGTCCGCGTCCGCGACGGTGACGCCGCGCAGTCCTTCCACGGTGCTCATGGCGTCGTACAGGTCGGGCTTCACATCGGGCCCCGGCACCAGGCCGCCCTTGGCATCACCCCGGTAGTAGGCGAGCCGCGTCAGATCGTCGGGGGCGGAATCGTCCTGCTCGGCGTCGAACCCGTACGGCAGGAGGATGTCGGTGCATCCGTCGGCATCGAAGTCACCCGTGTGCGCTTCCAGCGGAGTGGTGTAGCCGTGCTGGCTGAAGTCCATGGCCCAGGAGCGGGCCGGAGCGCCTGCGCGGTTGAAGGGGCCGAACAGCACCTCGCCCCTTTCCCGTTCGGCGGGCAGCCTCGGGTCCCACTCCTCACCGCTCTCGTCGTCGATCGTGCCTTTACCGCCGTCGAGGAGATCCACGGACCCGTCCCCGTCGAAGTCACCGGCTGCCAACGGACGGAATCCGTCCGGCACATCGAGGTCCTTGGGGGCGGAGAGCCCCCGCGCGCCACCGAACAGGGCGAAGGTCCTGGTGTCCGGGTACTTCCCGCGTGAGCCGATCAGATCGGTGAAGCCGTCACCGTCGAGGTCGGCTCGGAGCGGTTCGCTGAAGAAGCCCTCGACCTCGCCGTCGTCGCCCTCGCCGTCCTCGCCGTCGCCGTCCGGAACCCGTACCGGCGACCCCGTGAGGAGACCCTTCGCGGAGCCGTAGACGACGGCGAGTTCGATGTCGGACCGGTCCGCGTCCGGGCCCTCGAAGTCGACCTCCACCGCGTAGTCGTCGAACCCGTCCCCGTTGAAGTCCCCGGTGTCGGGGTCCTTCGAGGCCTTGCCGACGGCGGGCGAGCCCTTGAGCGGAGGGCGGACCTCGCTACGGGCGCTGCCCTCGTCCGTGGCGCCGCCGCATCCGGCGAGCAGAGCCGTCGTACAGCAGAGGGCAAGCCCCATACGTCGCAGCGCCCTCACGCACCGTCCCCCAAGGCCAAGAACTCCTGTGTGGAGAAGGTGAGCCGAGGCTTGCGCGCGACGAGGTCGCCCTTCACCCCCGGATAAACCCCCACCGTGTCCTCGCCGTCTCCCCGGTACGTACGAAGGACCAGATCGGCCCGCTTGTCCCCGTCGAAGTCCGCGATGGCGAGGACCTGGGTCGTGCCTTTGGCCGAGGGGGTCACGAGCGCGGTGGCGTTCGTGCCGAGGCCCGTGGCCCGCCCCCGGAACACCCGCACCTCACCGGCGCCGCCGCCACTCCCGCTGCCGCCCCCGCTCAGGACGAGCTCGCTCAGGCCGTCCCCGTCGAGGTCGCCCGCGTCCACCGCCACGTTCTTCGCCTCAAGCGTGGAGCGCAGGGTGCCGGGCACGTCGTAGCGCAGGGCGACTCCCGCCGGGCCCGCGACAGCCGCGTCGGTCGCCCTGCCCTTGCCGAAGCGCCCGAACGCGGTGTCCGTGCCGGAAGGGAAGAGCACCCCGGTCTCGGCGGGGCCCTTCGGGCCGCCCAGGACGAGCGCGCCCGCCGCGGCGCCGGAAGCGTTCGCTGCCTTGCGGACCAGGAGGTCGTCGTAGCCGTCGCGGTCGACGTCCGTGGCCCTGCCGGTGACGAGGTCGTTGCCGGGCGCGGCAAGGGGTTTGCCCGCGGCGCGCGGGGCGCCGGTCCGCTTGAACGGGCCGCGCAGGAAGGTGAGCCGGGCGCCGCTCGCGTGCAGGACGAGGTCGCTCGCGCCGTCTCCGTCGAAGTCCCCGCACACCGGCTGGTCGGACCAGTCGTTGCCGATGCGGGACTGCGCGGGCACCTTCACCTTCACGGCCTTGCCCTTCAGGCCCTGGGTCGAGCCGAAGATGATCTGCAGCGGCACGGGCGGCTGGCCCAGGCCGTCGTACGGCGGGTCGGTGGAGACAAGCAGGTCGGTGAACCCGTCCTTGTCGAGGTCGCAGGAGGCCTCCGACTCGAAGGCGGCGGGCAACTCGCCCTTGGTGCGCGCCCCGTTGGCCCGCGCGCTCAGCAACTGCCGCGCCCCGGGCCGCAGTCCGCTCCTCGACCCGTAGACGACGCCGATCCCCGCGTCGTCGCCGTGGCCGCTGTGCACGAGGTCGTCGAGTACGAGATCGGGGGCGCCGTCACCGTTGAAGTCGTCGTCGGCCTTGCTGCCCTTGCCCTGGGGGACGGGCTGCTGCGCCGCGCCCTTGCCCGCCATGCTGACGGGCCGGTGCCGGGTGTCGGGCCTGTCCGCCCCGTCGTTGCCGCCGCCGCATCCGGCGAGCAGCAGCGCGCAGCTGACGGCGGCGGCCGTACCCACGGCACCGCCGCGTCTGACGCCACGTATGCCACGTGTCCCGGCACTCCGCATGCCCATCACCCACCCCGACCGCCCCACCCGACAACAACCAGCACATGATGCCCCCCGCCCGCTCCACACGAAAGGCCGGTCCCGCCCTGAGGGCGGAACCGGCCTGAAGCCGTGCGGCTTTCGCTACTTGACCGGCTCGGGCTCCGGCTCGTCCGCGGTCTCGGACTCACCGGCGGGGTCCACCGGGGTCTTCACGGAGTCGAGCAGCAACTGCGCGACGTCCACGACCGTGAGCGATTCCTTCGCGGCGCCGTCGTTCTTCTTGCCGTTGACGGAGTCGGTGAGCATCACGAGGCAGAACGGGCAGGCGGTCGACACGATGTCGGGGTTGAGGCTGAGCGCCTCGTCGACCCGCTCCGTGTTGATGCGCTTGCCGATCCGCTCCTCCATCCACATCCGCGCGCCACCGGCGCCGCAGCAGAAGCCGCGCTCCTTGTGGCGGTGCATCTCCTGCTGGCGCAGGCCGGGGACGGCGGACATGATCTCGCGCGGGGGCGTGTAGATCTTGTTGTGCCGGCCCAGGTAGCACGGGTCGTGGTAGGTGATGAGGCCCTCGACGGGCGTCACCGGGATGAGCTTGCCCTCGTCGATGAGGTGCTGGAGCAGCTGCGTGTGGTGGATGACTTCGTAGTCACCGCCGAGCTGCGGGTACTCGTTGCCGAGGGTGTTGAGGCAGTGCGGGCAGGTCGCGACGATCTTCTTGGCCGTCTTCGGCTTCTTGGTCGACTCGTCCTCGTCATCTTCACCGAACGCCATGTTCAGCATCGCGACGTTCTCCTGGCCGAGCTGCTGGAACAGCGGCTCGTTGCCCAGGCGGCGTGCGGAGTCACCGGTGCACTTCTCGTCGCCGCCCATGATCGCGAACTTGACGCCCGCCATGTTGAGCAGCTCGGCGAAGGCCTTGGTGGTCTTCTTCGCGCGGTCCTCGAGCGCGCCCGCGCAGCCGACCCAGTAGAGGTACTCGACCTCGGTGAGGTCCTCGATGTCCTTGCCGACGACCGGCACCTCGAAGTCGAGCTCCTTGAGCCACTCCAGGCGCTGCTTCTTCGCCAGGCCCCAGGGGTTGCCCTTCTTCTCCAGGTTCTTGAGCATCGTCCCGGCCTCGGACGGGAACGCGCTCTCGATCATCACCTGGTAGCGGCGCATGTCGACGATGTGGTCGATGTGCTCGATGTCCACCGGGCACTGCTCGACGCAGGCGCCGCAGCTGGTGCAGGACCACAGGACGTCGGGGTCGATGACGCCGTTCTCCTCGGCGGTGCCGATGAGAGGGCGCTCGGCCTCGGCGAGAGCGGCGGCCGGAACGTCCTTGAGCTGCTCCTCCGTCGCCTTCTCGTTGCCCTCCATGTCCTTGCCGCCACCGGCGAGCAGGTACGGGGCCTTGGCGTGCGCGTGGTCGCGCAGCGACATGATGAGCAGCTTCGGGGAGAGCGGCTTTCCGGTGTTCCAGGCGGGGCACTGCGACTGGCAGCGGCCGCACTCGGTACACGTACTGAAGTCGAGGAGCCCCTTCCAGGAGAACTGCTCGACCTGGCTGACGCCGAAGACGGCGTCCTCGGCCGGGTCCTCCCAGTCGATCGGCTTGCCGCCGGACGTCATGGGCTGGAGCTCGCCGAGGGTCGTGGAGCCGTCCGCGTCGCGCTTGAACCAGATGTTCGGGAAGGCGAGGAAGCGGTGCCAGGCGACGCCCATGTTGGTGTTGAGCGCGACGGTGATCATCCAGATGAAGGACGTCGCGATCTTGACCATGGCGAAGAAGTACGTGAGGTTCTGCAGCGTCGAGAGGTCCATGCCGCCGAACCACGAGACGAACGGGTACGAGATGAAGAACGACGCCTCGTAGCTGTCCTCGTGGTGCTGGGCACCCTCAAGGGCGTGCAGCGTGAAGATGCAGATGCCGACGATGAGGATGACGGCCTCGACGAAGTACGCCTGGCCCTTCTTGGAGCCCGCGAAGCGGGACTTGCGGCCCGGCTTGTCGGGGTTGCTCAGCTGCCGGATGACGATCAGCGTCAGGATGCCGACCACCGTCATGGTGCCGATGAACTCGACGAACATGTTGTACGGGGCCCACTCGCCGATGATCGGCAGCATCCAGTCGGCCTTGAAGAGCTGGCCGATGGCGTTGACGATGGTCAGGAGCAGCGAGAAGAAGCCCACCGCCACGAACCAGTGCGCGACGCCGACGACGCCCCAGCGGTTCATGCGGGTGTGGCCGAGGAACTCCTTGGCCACCGTGACGGTGCGCTGCACGGGCTGATCGGTGCGGGTGCCTGCCGGGACGGACTGGCCGAGCCGCATGTACTGGACGATCTGCACGATGGCACGGCCGAACAGCGCGACGCCGACCGCGATTAGGACCAGCGACACGATGATCGCGGCGAGTTGCATTTGGGGGCTCCTCGGGCCTGCGAGGCGAACTATTACTAAGCGGTAACTTATGCAGTCCGTCTGAGACTACCCACTTACTCAGCCGCACTGTAGCCAGCCCGGCGGTGATCTGCGTCGCTCAGGCATGCCTTGCCGCGTCGCCGCCCCGGGGAGCGCCCCGCAGGGGCGCGGGGAACGGCGCGACCAGCCACGACGGACCGGCAGTCGAGTGCCGCGCCCCGTTTTGGCGGTCTCCGGGTTGCGCGTAAGCCCGGGATAAGAGTTGAGCCCCCCCGACTCAGCTCTGTTGACTCCAGCGAAGCGCTCATGCATTCTTGAGCCAGATCCACTCAAGAAGTACATCTGGAGGAATCGAAATGGCACGTGCGGTCGGCATCGACCTGGGCACGACTAACTCTGTCGTCAGCGTTCTTGAAGGCGGCGAGCCCACCGTCATCACCAACGCCGAGGGCGCCAGGACCACGCCGTCCGTCGTCGCCTTCGCGAAGAACGGCGAGGTGCTGGTCGGCGAGGTCGCCAAGCGCCAGGCGGTCACGAACGTCGACAGGACCATCCGTTCGGTCAAGCGCCACATGGGCACTGACTGGAAGGTGGACATCGACGACAAGGGGTTCAACCCCCAGCAGATCTCGGCGTTCATCCTGCAGAAGCTGAAGCGCGACGCGGAGTCCTACCTGGGCGAGAAGGTGGCCGACGCGGTCATCACCGTCCCGGCGTACTTCAACGACTCGGAGCGTCAGGCCACCAAGGAGGCCGGCGAGATCGCGGGCCTGAACGTCCTGCGCATCGTCAACGAGCCGACGGCCGCCGCTCTGGCGTACGGCCTCGACAAGGACGACCAGACGATCCTCGTCTTCGACCTCGGTGGCGGCACCTTCGACGTGTCCCTCCTGGAGATCGGCGACGGCGTCGTCGAGGTGAAGGCCACGAACGGCGACAACCACCTCGGTGGTGACGACTGGGACCAGCGCGTCGTCGACTACCTGGTCAAGCAGTTCAACAACGGCCACGGCGTGGACCTGGGCAAGGACAAGATGGCGCTCCAGCGCCTGCGCGAGGCGGCCGAGAAGGCCAAGATCGAGCTGTCCTCCTCCACGGAGACCACGATCAACCTGCCCTACATCACGGCGTCCGCCGAGGGCCCGCTGCACCTGGACGAGAAGCTCACGCGCGCCCAGTTCCAGCAGCTCACGTCCGACCTCCTGGAGCGCTGCAAGACGCCGTTCCACAACGTCATCAAGGACGCGGGCATCCAGCTCTCCGAGATCGACCACGTCGTTCTCGTCGGTGGCTCGACCCGTATGCCCGCCGTCGCGGAGCTCGTCAAGGAGCTGACCGGCGGCCAGGACGCCAACAAGGGCGTGAACCCGGACGAGGTCGTCGCCATCGGCGCCGCCCTGCAGGCCGGTGTCCTCAAGGGCGAGGTCAAGGACGTCCTGCTCCTCGACGTCACCCCGCTGTCCCTCGGCATCGAGACCAAGGGAGGGATCATGACCAAGCTCATCGAGCGCAACACCACGATCCCGACCAAGCGTTCCGAGATCTTCACGACGGCCGAGGACAACCAGCCGTCCGTCCAGATCCAGGTCTACCAGGGCGAGCGCGAGATCGCGGCGTACAACAAGAAGCTCGGAATGTTCGAGCTCACGGGCCTGCCGCCGGCCCCGCGCGGTGTCCCGCAGATCGAGGTCGCCTTCGACATCGACGCCAACGGCATCATGCACGTGACGGCCAAGGACCTCGGCACCGGCAAGGAGCAGAAGATGACCGTCACCGGCGGCTCCTCGCTGCCGAAGGACGAGGTCGACCGCATGCGCCAGGAGGCCGAGCAGTACGCGGACGAGGACCACAAGCGCCGCGAGGCCGCCGAGTCCCGCAACCAGGGCGAGCAGCTCGTCTACCAGACGGAGAAGTTCCTCGCGGACAACGCCGACAAGGTCCCCGGTGACGTGAAGACCGAGGTCGAGTCCGCCGTCGAAGAGCTGAAGGAGAAGCTCAAGGGCGAGGACACGGCGGAGATCCGCACGGCCACCGAGAAGGTCGCGGCCGTCTCCCAGAAGCTGGGCCAGGCCATGTAC
Source organism: Streptomyces rectiviolaceus (assembly GCF_039533825.1). Taxonomy (NCBI): domain Bacteria; kingdom Bacillati; phylum Actinomycetota; class Actinomycetes; order Kitasatosporales; family Streptomycetaceae; genus Streptomyces; species Streptomyces rectiviolaceus. Next base: position 32,632 of record NZ_BAAAUG010000026.1, on the reverse strand, counting down.
GCGGACGCTCAGGCCGCGCAGGGTGCCGAGGGCGCTGCCCCCGGTGCCGAGGGCGGCGAGGCCCCGAACATGTCCAAGGAAGACGACGTGGTCGACGCAGAGATCGTCGACGACGAGAAGCCCGGTGACACGAAGGGCGGCGCCGCATGACCGAGGAGACTCCGGGCTTCGGTGACAGCACCGAGCAGCCTGACGTCCCCTCCGGCGCCACCCCTGATGACGCGGCGCCGCAGGCCGCCGAGCCCTCCATCGAGGAGGGCCCGGCGTCCCCGGCCGGGGACGCAAGCAAGACATCTGCCCAGTCGGCTCAGTCGGCCCAGTCGGCACAGTCCGCTCAGGACGTGGGTCTGATCGCGCAGCTCGACCAGGTGCGCACGGCGCTCGGCGAGCGCACGGCGGACCTCCAGCGGCTGCAGGCGGAGTACCAGAACTACCGCCGCCGCGTGGAGCGGGACAAGGTCACGGTCAAGGAGATCGCCGCGGCGAACCTCCTGTCCGAGCTTCTCCCGACCCTCGACGACGTCGGCCGCGCCCGTGAACACGGCGAGCTGGTCGGCGGGTTCAAGTCGGTCGCGGAGGCCCTTGAGACGGTCGTCGCCAAGATGGGCCTGCAGCAGTTCGGCAAGGAGGGCGAGCCCTTCGACCCGACGATCCACGAGGCCCTGATGCACTCGTACGCACCCGACGTCACCGAGACGACGTGCGTCGCGATCCTGCAGCCGGGGTACCGCATCGGCGAGCGCACCATCCGCCCCGCGCGGGTGGCCGTCGCCGAGCCGCAGCCGGGCGCGCAGACAGTCAAGGGCGAGGAATCCGCCGAGGCCCCCGCCGATGCGGCGGAGGACAAGGAGACCGGTGGCCCGGACGAGGGCTGACATGACGGAGTTGTTGTGAAGCGAGAGGAGGGACGTCGGGGATGAGCACCAAGGACTTCATCGAGAAGGACTACTACAAGGTCCTCGGCGTCCCCAAGGACGCCACCGAAGCCGAGATCAAGAAGGCGTACCGGAAGCTCGCCCGCGAGAACCACCCGGACGCCAACAAGGGCAACGTCAAGGCGGAAGAGCGCTTCAAGGAGATCTCCGAGGCGAACGACGTCCTCGGGGACCCCAAGAAGCGCAAGGAGTACGACGAAGCGCGTGCTCTCTTCGGCAACGGCGGCTTCAGGGCCGGTCCCGGAGCGGCGGGCGGCGGCGGTTCGTTCAACTTCGACCTGGGCGACCTCTTCGGAGGCGGCGCCCCGGGCGGTGGAGCGGGCGGCGCCGGTGCCGGCGGTGGCTTCGGGGGCGGTCTGGGTGACGTCTTCGGGGGCCTGTTCAACCGAGGCGGCACGGGCGCGGGCGGCGCGGGCACGCGTACGCAGCCCCGGCGGGGCCAGGACATCGAGTCCGAGGTCACGCTGAGCTTCACGGAGGCGGTGGACGGGGCCACGGTCCCGCTGCGGATGTCCTCCCAGGCTCCCTGCAAGGCCTGTTCCGGCACCGGCGACAAGAACGGCACACCGCGCGTGTGCCCGACCTGCGTCGGCACGGGCCAGGTCACGCGGGGAGGCGGCGGCGGTTTCTCCCTCACGGACCCGTGCGTGGACTGCAAGGGCCGTGGGCTCATCGCCCAGGACCCCTGCGAGGTCTGCAAGGGCTCGGGCCGGGCCAAGTCGTCGCGCACGATGCAGGTCCGCATTCCCGCGGGCGTGTCGGACGGCCAGCGCATCCGCCTGCGCGGCAAGGGCGGCCCCGGTGAACGGGGCGGTCCTGCGGGCGACTTGTACGTGGTCGTGCACGTCGACACCCACCCGGTCTTCGGCCGCAAGGGCGACAACCTGACGGTGACGGTGCCGGTGACGTTCACGGAGGCGGCCCTGGGCGGCGAGGTGAAGGTCCCCACACTGGGCGGCCCGCCGGTCACCCTGAAGCTGCCTCCGGGCACCCCCAACGGCCGTACGATGCGGGCGCGGGGCAAGGGCGCGGTCCGCAAGGACGGCTCGCGGGGCGACCTGCTCGTGACGGTGGAGGTGTCGGTCCCGACCGACCTCTCCGACACGGCGAAGGAAGCCCTGGAGGCTTACCGCAAGGCGACTGCGGACGACGATCCGCGGGCAGAACTGTTCCAGGCCGCGAAGGGAGCATGAGATGGACGGCCGTCGTCGAAATCCGTACCAACTGACCGACGAGACGCCGGTCTACGTCATCTCGGTGGCCGCCCAGCTGAGCGGACTCCACCCCCAGACCCTGCGCCAGTACGACCGCCTCGGCCTGGTCTCACCGGACCGCACGGCGGGCCGTGGCCGGCGCTATTCGGCCCGCGACATCGAACTGCTGCGCACGGTGCAGCAGTTGTCGCAGGAAGAGGGCATCAACCTCGCAGGCATCAAGCGCATCATCGAGCTGGAGAACCAGGTCGCGGCGCTGCAGGCGAGGGTGGTCGAGCTGTCAAGCGCCGTGGAGGGCGCGGCTGCGGCGATGCAGCAGCGCGAGGCGGCGGTCCACGCGTCGTACCGCCGTGACCTCGTCCCCTACCAGGACGTGCAACAGGCGAGCGCGCTGGTGGTGTGGCGTCCCAAGAGGTCGTCGGAGCAGTAGATTTCGTACGCTCATGTCGGGGCCGGGAGGGCAACCTCCCGGCCCCGACGTTTCTGCTCCGCCGGGGAAAATTGGGGGGCCGCCATGGCCATGGTGGGACTGTTCTGGATCGCCGAGGGCGATGTGTACGTGGGCGCGAAGCCGTCGGGCCTCGCGGCGGGGGTGCGACTGACCCCGGAGGGCATCGTGGCCCTGGGCGACAAGCAGTCGGCGTTCTACCCCTGGGACGAGGTGCGCGCCCTGACGGTCGAGGACGCCCCCGTGAGGTCGCTGAAGCGACAGGTGGGCGTCCTGGTGGACCTGGCCCTGACGGTGGGCCTGGGCGGCTCGGACGACGCACCGGCGATGACGGTGCGGATCGCGAGGGCGGAGTCGGAGCCGGAGTCGGAGCCGGAGTCGACGGAACTGATGGCGTACGTGGCAGCGGCCACGGGCTACTCCCAGTCGGAGTACGACCTGTCCCTCACGCTCCTGGCCCGCATGACGGAGGGCGAGGCGACCCTGCGCACGACGCTGGCGGCGATGGCGGAGTGGGGCCGGGCCCGGGAGGGCGGCTCGCCTCGGGGGGCCGAGCGGGAGGCGCTGCTGCGGCAGTGGGGCGGCGACGAGGGCGCCGCCTAGCTTTACCGCGTACTCACCTCGGTCACCGAGTACTCACCTCGGTCGGGTCTGGTCGAGGATTTCCGAGTGGGCGATGAGGTAGCCGAGTTGGGCCCGGCTGCCGCTGCCGAGGGCCGCCGCGATCTTGGCTATGTGGGCTCGGCAGGTGCGGACGTTCATGCCGAGGCGGCGCGCGATGGCCTCGTCGACGTGGCCCTCCACCAGCAGCTTGGCTATGGAGCGTTGAACGCCGGTGATGCCATCGGTCGAGGGAGGGTAGGGCACTTCGTCGAGGAGCGGAGTCGCCCAGCGCCATTGCTGCTCGAAGACCTTGGCGAGATAGTCGACCAGGCCGGGGTGGCGGAGCTCCAGGGCCACGTCGCGATCGGCACGCGCGGGGATGAGCGCGACGGCACGATCGAAGATCATCATCCGGTCGATCACTTCCTCCAGGGTCCGTATCTCCACGTTCTCCTGGGACATTCGTGCCGCGTAGGCGAGGGTTCCCTGGCTGTGCCGCATGGTGTGCTGATAGATGGTGCGCATGGAGATGCCGCGGTCGAGGACGGTCTGCCCGCGCTTCAGCGCCACGTTGAGCGTCTTCTCGCTGCGACCGCCTCCCGGCTGGACGGTGAGCACCTCGAAACGGCACTCCGCCGTGGCGCGCTCGATGGCCGCGTTGATGCGGGCCTCGCCCTCCAGGACGGTGATCGCGTGGGTAGCCGGTTCCTCACGCGCCGTGATGGCCATGAATGGCTCGAAAATATCGGCAAGTTGAACGGCGAGTCGCCGGCGATCCCTGATTTCCTGCTCGATGGGGTGGAGACGCTGCGCGAGTGCGGCGGACGGAGAGACCGGGCGCAGCCAGTCCGCGTCGTCCGGATCCGGGTGCAACAGGGCGGATTCCAGTAGGCAGGGAGCGTTCTCGGCCTCCGCGCGCGCCAAGCGTCCATTGCTGAGCGCGCTGGCGTACAGCCTCGACCCCTCGTCGCAAAGGGGGACGGCGGGGTGAGGATGTGTCGGTTTCGCACTTGTTGTAAGCAAATCTCCACCCCCCAGGGTCCTGAACGTGCAGGAACATGATGCATCGACCCTGTGGCTTTGACGTGCTCGATTGAGACATCGTCTTGTTGAGCCGGGGGAGAGGAACCTACCAAGTGAGGACGAAGCCGACCATGTTTAAGCGCATGCTTCGCTCGGTGCTTGTCACCACCTTCTCCGCAGGGCTGGCCTTGGGTGCGATGGGGGCTCTGGATCTCGGGTGGCACAGCGAGCCAGCGAGTACGAGTTCCGTTTCAGCTCCGTCCACGGACCTTGGCTGGAACATCGGTCCGGCGGGAGCGAAGGCATGAGCACCCCGCCCGACGATCGGACCTTCCGCCGAGAAATGGCCACCGCCTACCGCTCCGGTTGGCACTTCATCGATCTCGCCACCGCGATACCCCACGCAGGCGACTCGTTGATGGTCACGCTCCTCGGTGAGCCGGTGGTCGTCACCCGTGACGACGAGGAGGAGATCCGGGCCTACCGGTGCCTCCGCAAGCCGCGCGGCGCCCCCCAGCCCGTGCGGTGTGCCATTCGGTACGGGATGGTCTTCGTCAATCTCGACCGACGGGACCATCAGGTGGTCGGTGAGCCCGGCCGGCCCGGCGAGCAGCAGGAACAGCAGAGTTCGAGCACAGCGAGCACTACAAGAGCCATCACAGCCACCCCCCGCAGCGCCTGACGCGATCCCCCGTCGTTGTACATCGCGCAGGTGCTTCCCCCAGCAGCGGCGCCACCGTGGACCTGAACACGGTGGCGCCGCTGTGGTGTGGGCCGAAAGATCCGCCGGGTGCTACGCCTTGACGCCCGCCGCCGCCTTGCTGCCCATCGCCCGCGTCAGCGTGATCTCGATCAGCACGCGGTTCGGATTCGGCCTCGGAGCCCTCTGGTACCGCTCCTCGTAGCGCCGCTCGCCCTCCGCGATCTCCGCCTCCTCCGTACGCACGCACGCGTACCCCTCCAGCGTCGCCCAGCGCCGCCCGTCGACCTGGCAGACCGCCACGCGTGCCCCTGGCCCCTCCACGGCCGTCGCCGCGAGGACGTGGGACACCTTCGCGCTCGACTTGCTCGCGAGGACGCGGGCCACGCCCGCCTCCGGGTCGTACGTCACGCCGACCGGCACGACATGCGGGGTGCCGTCCGGGCGCAGCGTCGTCAGCGTGCACAGATGCCGCTCGCGCCAGAAGCTGAGGTATGCGGGGGTCGGGTGGTGCGGGTCCATGGCCATGGAGCGAACCTAACCGCCACTCCCGCGCATCCTGCCCTCGCCTCCCTTGAGTGGAATAGACTCAACTTTATGTACGCTGTTTAAGTCAGGTGGGCCGGGCCACTCGAACCGCCAGGCCGTACGAACGCAAGGAGGAGACGACTCACGTGGACGCCGAGCTGACCAACAGGAGCCGGGACGCGATCAACGCGGCCAGCAGCCTGGCCGTGAAGGACGGGCACCCCGACCTGACCCCGACGCATCTGCTTCTCGCGCTGCTCGAGGGGCAGGACAACGAGAACATCACCGACCTGCTCGCCGCGGTCGAGGCCGACCAGGCCGCCGTCCGCGCCGACGCCGAGCGGGCGCTGAGCAGCCTGCCCAGCGTCACGGGATCCACCGTCGCGCCGCCGCAGCCCAACCGCGACCTGCTCGCGGTCATCGCCGACGCCTCGCAGCGCGCGAAGGAGCTGGGCGATGATTACCTCTCCACAGAGCATCTGCTGATCGGCATCGCCGCCAAGGGCGGCCCTGCCGCGGAGGTCCTGAGCAAGCACGGGGCCACGGCCAAGAAACTGCTCGACGCGTTCGAGAAGGCAAGGGGAGGACGCCGGGTGACCACACAGGACCCGGAGGGTCAGTACAAGGCCCTGGAGAAGTTCGGGACCGACTTCACCGCCGCCGCGAGGGAGGGCAAGCTCGATCCCGTCATCGGGCGGGATCAGGAGATCCGGCGCGTGGTGCAGGTGCTTTCCCGGCGCACCAAGAACAACCCCGTCCTCATCGGCGAACCCGGCGTCGGCAAGACCGCCGTCGTCGAAGGGCTCGCGCAGCGCATCGTGAAGGGTGACGTCCCCGAGTCGCTGAAGAACAAGCGGCTCGTCTCCCTCGACCTGGGGGCCATGGTCGCGGGCGCGAAGTACCGCGGTGAGTTCGAGGAGCGGCTCAAGACCGTCCTCTCCGAGATCAAGGAGAGCGACGGGCAGATCGTCACCTTCATCGACGAGCTGCACACCGTCGTGGGGGCGGGAGCGGGGGGCGACTCCGCCATGGACGCGGGCAACATGCTCAAGCCCATGCTCGCCCGCGGCGAGCTGCGCATGGTCGGTGCGACCACCCTCGACGAGTACCGGGAGCGGATCGAGAAGGATCCCGCCCTGGAGCGCCGCTTCCAGCAGGTGCTCGTCGACGAGCCGAGCGTCGAGGACTCCATCGCCATCCTCCGCGGGCTCAAGGGGCGGTACGAGGCCCACCACAAGGTCCAGATCGCCGACAGCGCGCTCGTCGCGGCCGCCACGCTCTCCGACCGATACATCACCTCGCGCTTCCTGCCCGACAAGGCCATCGACCTCGTCGACGAAGCTGCCTCCCGGCTGCGGATGGAGATCGATTCCTCTCCCCTGGAGATCGACGAACTCCAGCGCGCCGTCGACCGGTTGAAGATGGAGGAGCTCGCCCTCAGCAAGGAGACCGACCCCGCGAGCAAGGAGCGCCTCGAAAGGCTGCGGCGCGACCTCGCCGACAAGGAGGAGGAGCTGCGCGGGCTCAACGCCCGCTGGGAGAAGGAGAAGCAGTCCCTCAACCGCGTCGGTGAGCTGAAGGAGAGGCTCGACGAGCTGCGCGGTCAGGCCGAACGCGCCCAGCGCGACGGGGACTTCGACACCGCGAGCAAGCTGCTCTACGGCGAGATCCCCGCCCTCGAACACGACCTGGAGGTCGCTTCCGAGGCCGAGGAGGAGGTCTCCAAGGACACCATGGTCAAGGAGGAGGTCGGTCCCGACGACATCGCCGATGTGGTCGGTGCCTGGACCGGCATCCCCGCCGGGCGCCTCCTGGAGGGCGAGACGCACAAGCTTCTGCGCATGGAGGAGGAGCTCGGCAAGCGGCTCATCGGGCAGACCGAGGCCGTGCAGGCGGTGTCGGACGCCGTGCGCCGCACGCGGGCCGGGATCGCCGACCCCGACCGCCCCACCGGGTCCTTCCTCTTCCTCGGGCCGACCGGCGTCGGCAAGACCGAGCTGGCGAAGGCCCTCGCGGACTTCCTCTTCGACGACGAGCGCGCCATGGTCCGCATCGACATGAGCGAGTACGGCGAGAAGCACAGCGTGGCCAGGCTGGTCGGCGCCCCTCCCGGGTACGTCGGCTACGAGGAGGGCGGCCAGCTCACCGAGGCGGTACGCAGGCGCCCGTACAGCGTCGTCCTGCTCGACGAGGTCGAGAAGGCGCACCCGGAAGTCTTCGACGTGCTGCTCCAGGTGCTCGACGACGGGCGGCTCACCGACGGGCAGGGCCGAACGGTGGACTTCCGCAACACCATCCTCGTCCTGACCTCCAACCTCGGCAGCCAGTACCTCGTCGAGCCGCTGACCTCCGAGGAGGAGAAGAAGCAGCAGGTCCTTGAGGTCGTACGGGCCTCTTTCAAGCCGGAGTTCCTGAACCGGCTCGACGACCTCGTCGTCTTCTCCGCGCTCAGCAAGGACGAGCTCGCGCACATCGCCGAGCTGCAGATCGACCGCCTCGCGAAGAGGCTCGCCGAGCGGCGGCTCACGCTGGAGGTCTCCCCGGAGGCGCTGGCGTGGCTGGCGGACGAGGGCAACGACCCGGCGTACGGCGCACGGCCGCTGCGGCGCCTCATCCAGACGTCCATCGGCGACCGGCTCGCCAAGGAGATCCTCTCGGGCGAGGTGAAGGACGGGGACACGGTGCGCGTGGACCGCTTCGAGGATGGCCTGATCGTCGGTCCGGCGACAGCAAACGCGGCGTAACCCGGTCACATCGGGGGCGGGGGTTGCGGGCCCCCGCCCGACATGGGGCAGGATGGCGGAATCCGTACGAAGGGACTAAGCACGTGAGCATCGACCCGTCCTCGATTCCGAATTTCGGGGGACAGCCCGAACCGCAGCAGGGCGATGGACCGGCGGGCCCCGTTGTCCCCGACCAGGACCTGGTCAAGCAGCTCCTGGACCAGATGGAGCTCAAGCACGTCGTCGACGAAGAGGGTGACCTCGCGGCGCCGTGGGAGGAGTTCCGCACGTACTTCATGTTCCGTGGCGAGGGTGACCAGCAGGTCTTCTCGGTGCGGACGTTCTACGACCGCGCGCACGGCATCGAAGAGAAGTCCCAGCTCCTCGAGGCGATCGACGACTGGAACCGCCGCACCCTGTGGCCGAAGGTCTACACGCACACCCACGACGACGGCACCGTCCGCCTCATCGGCGAGGCGCAGATGCTGATCGGCACCGGCGTCTCCCTCGAGCACTTCGTGTCGTCCACGGTCAGCTGGGTGCGGGCCGCGATCGAGTTCGACAAGTGGCTCGTCGAGCAGCTCGGCCTTGAGGCCGAGGTCGACGGCACCGAGGGTGAAGAGAAGCCCGACGACGAGGCCTAGGCAACGCGCCTGGTCCACGTTCAGAGCGAGAGCCCGGCCAGAACGGCCGGGCTCTCGCCATGTCCGGGGCTACAGCGACTTCAGCCGTGAGACGGCTTCCGCCAGGACCTCGTCCTTCTTGCAGAACGCGAAGCGCACGAAGGGGGCCCCGGCCTCCCGGTGGTCGTAGAAGACCGCGTTCGGGATGGCGACCACGCCGACGCGCTCGGGCAGGGCCCGGCAGAAGGCGAAGCCGTCGGACTCTCCCAGACGGCGGATGTCGGTGGTGATGAAGTACGTGCCCGCCGGGCGGTAGACGTCGAAGCCCGCCGCCGTCAGGCCCTCGCTCAGCAGGTCCCGCTTGGCGCGCATGCCCTCGGCGAAGGCCGTGAAGTAGGAGTCCGGCAGGGCCAGGGCCTCCGCGATCGCGTACTGGAACGGGCCCGCGGACACGTACGTGAGGAACTGCTTCGCCGACCGGACCGCCGTCACCAGCTCCGGCGAGGAGGTGATCCAGCCGACCTTCCAGCCGGTGTACGAGAACGTCTTGCCGGCCGAGCCGATCGTCACCGTGCGCTCGCGCATGCCGGGGAAGGAGGCGAGGGGGATGTGCACCGTGCCGTCGCCGTCGTCGAAGACGAGGTGTTCGTAGACCTCGTCCGTGACCACCAGGAGATCGCGCTCGACCGCGAGCCTCGCGATCTCGGCGAGCTCCGCGCGGGTCAGGACCGTGCCGGTCGGGTTGTGCGGGGTGTTGAGCAGCAGCAGCCGCGTGTGAGGCGTGATCGCGTCGCGCAGTTCGTCCAGGTCGAGCCGGAAGCGCCCCTCGGCCGCGTCCGGGCGCAGCGTCACGGGGACGCGCTTGCCACCGGCGAGGGCGATCGAGGCCGCGTACGAGTCGTAGTACGGCTCCAGGGCGATCACCTCGTCGCCGGGCTCGACCAGGGCGAGCAGGGAGGCCGCGATGGCCTCGGTCGCACCCGCCGTGACCAGGACCTCGCGGTCGGGGTCGTACGAGAGGCCGTACCGGCGCCGCTGGTGCTCGGCGACGGCCGTGCGGAGCTCGGGGATGCCGGGGCCCGGCGGGTACTGGTTGCCGCGGCCGTCGCGCAGGGCGCGGACCGCGGCCTCGCGGATCTCCTCGGGACCGTCCGTGTCGGGGAAGCCCTGGCCGAGGTTGATGGCGCCCGTTTTCACGGCAAGCGCGGACATCTCGGCGAAAATCGTCGTACCGAACTCGGCGAGGCGGCGGTTGAGCAGCGGGCGCCCGCTCCCGGATGTGGAGGTCATGGCCGCCATCCTGCGCCGAACCTCTGGAGTTCCTCAACTCTGCTTTGGGGCGGCATGCGCGGGGGCATTCCCCTTTCACAACAAGAACAACAGGAAAAAGAACGCGGACCCACGGGGGGCCTGCTTCGGGGGAACGGAAAGGGGCGTGAAGGTCATGAGCTTGGTCTTCGTGTTTGTCGGTGCGGTCGTGCTCGTCGTCGCACTCGCGGTCAAGGGTGGCCGTGGACGTGGTGGGCGCTCGCACTCCGGGGCGGCCGGTGCGTCAGGTTCCGCCGGCGGCAGCTGGTGGGCCGGTGGCGGCGACAGCGGCGGCCACCACGGTGGCAGCTCCTGTGGCGGCGGTTCGTCCTGCGGCGGCAGCTCCTCGTGCGGCGGCGGTGGCGGTTGTGGCGGTGGCGGAGGCAGCTGACACGGGGCAGCTGGTCCGTCCATCTGTTGAAGTGCCCGGTGGGAGGCAACTCCTGCCGGGCACTTTGTCGTTGAGGGATTGAACAGTTGAACTGTGCACCCCCCGGGGGATGGAAACCCTCCGAAGTTGGGTAAAAACGCTGTGGCAGTGCAGCAGTCCATGATTCCCTCTTAACCGTCAGCACCGCCCTCGTACGGACGACTCGGACAAACGGACCGTTTCGTTCGCGTGGGCACGAGCCGGCATTCCGACCTCCCGGTGTCCGACCGGGTGCGCCGGCACCACCTCCATTGCGCGTTAGCGGAGCCGACCCATGCTCACGACCCTGAAGACTGTCTATACCGACACGTGCGCCGCGGACCTCGCCTGGACCTTGGGGCGCGAGCCGCTGCCCGCGCTCGCCACACTCGAACTCGAACTCGCCGACGCGCGAATGGAGTTGAGACTCCTGGGGGCATCACACCAGGTGCTTCTCGAAGAGGAGCAGGGCACCTGCTCCGAGACCGTCGCCTGCATCCCCGGCAGCAGTACGCCACTTCCGCTCGGCGTCTCCAAGCGCCTTGGCGAGTGGGAGTACGAATTCGCGGCGCGCGTCGAGACCCTCTCGCACGGCCAGTTCGCGGGCCGCGCGCAGGAACTGCTCGCTCTGGTGGCCGAGCATCCGCACGGCCTCGCCGGGGTCTTCCCCGGCAGTCCGCACGCGTTCACGGCGATGCTGGCGCAGCGGCACGAGGGCGCGGTGCAGTGGCGCACCTGGCACGCCTACCCGCAGGACGGTCAACTCGTGGCGACGCGCACCCGCGTGGGCGTGCGAATGCCGGCAGCGCTCTGACCGCGGGGCGCGCGGCGCTCTGACCAAGGGGCGACCAGGGCGTGACCAAGTGCCCCTTGCCGCGCCCCATATACACCTCTGACGGCCAGTTGCACCCTTGTGGGTGACTGGACGTGAGGGTTCGGTGACGTAGCGTTCCGAGGATGATCGAGCCGTCAACGCATTTACCCGTGACGCCCCGGACGGGGCGGTTCCTCGTCCTGGCGGGCGTCTTCATCTGCGCGGCCTGCGGTCTGGTGTACGAACTCGAACTGGTCGCCCTCGCCTCGTACTTGATCGGTGACTCGGTCACGCAGGCGTCGGTGGTCCTCTCGGTGATGGTCTTCGCCATGGGCATCGGCTCCCTGCTCGCCAAGCACCTGCGGTGCCGGGCCGCGGCCGGATTCGCCCTGGTCGAGGCGGCGCTCGCGCTGGTCGGCGGGCTCAGTGCGATGGCGTTGTACGCGGCGTTCGCCTGGACCGGCGACCGTGGCGAGGTCTGGGCGAGCGGTTCGCGGTACCTGCTCGTCGCCTTCTCGCTCGCCATCGGCCTGCTCATCGGCGCCGAAGTGCCGCTGCTCATGGTGCTCATCCAGCGGATCAGACGGCAGGACCCCAGCGGCGCCGTGTCGGACCTGTTCGCCGCGGACTATGTGGGCGCGCTCGTGGGCGGCCTCGCCTTTCCCTTCCTCCTGCTCCCCCTGCTCGGCCAGCTGACCGGGGCGCTGATCACCGGCGCGATCAACGCGCTCGCGGGCGGGGCGCTCGTCTTCGGCCTGTTCCGGCACGACTTGAGCGTGCGGGGCCGCTGGGCACTGGTCGTCGTGAACGTCACCGTCCTCGGCCTGCTCGCCTCGGCCGCCGTGCTCGTCGGCGACTTCGAGGCCGCGGCGCGACGGGCGGTCTACGGCAAGGACGTACGGGTCGCCGTGCAGACCGACGTCCAGGAAGTGGTCCTCACCGGCGGCAGGCACGCCTCGCTCGACCTCTACCTCGACGGGCGCCTGCGCGTCAGCGGCCGTGACGAGCACCGCTACCACCGGGCGCTCGTCGCCCCCGCGATGAACGGCCCGCACGCGCGCGTGCTGATCCTCGGCGGCGGCGACGGCCTCGCGGCGCGCGAGGTGCTGCGGCACCCGGGGGTGCGACGGGTGGACGTCGTCGAACTCGACCCGGGAGTGGTGAGGTTGGCGCGCCGCGACCCGGCGCTGAGCGAGCTGAACGAGCAGGTGTACCGCGACCCCCGGGTGCGGGTGGTGCACTCCGACGCGTTCCGCTGGCTGCGCTCGCCCCCTCGTACGTACGACGTGGTGATCTCCGATCTGCCCGACCCCGGCATCACCGCGAGCACCAAGCTCTACTCCCAGGAGTTCTACGGTTTGGCGTGCCGGGCCCTGGCCGTGGGCGGACGCCTCTCCGTGCACGCGGGTCCTGTCGCCGCGCGGCCCCGCGTCTTCTGGACGGTGGAGGCGACGCTGCGGGCGGCGGGGCTGCGGACCGAGCCGTACCGCGTGGGCGGCAGGCTCTCCGCGTTCGCCGCGGGGCCCGACCGGACGGCGGACGGTGCGCCGGCGCCGCGCGACTGGGGCTTCGTGCTCGCCGCCAGATCCCGCCCGGTCGTCGGCCCGCCCCGGACGGCGGCGCTGCTGCGGGTGGGCGTGGCGTCCGCCGAACGGACGCGGATGCGGGGCCTTGCCCCCTCCACACTGGTGCACCCGCGGTACGCGAACTGACGAACTGACGTACATGGTGTCGGCCACGTGGGTAGGCTCGGCTGCCATGGAGCATGAGGTGTTCGTTCCGGTTCCCGCCGACCGTCTTCAGCAGGTGCTGAGTGACCCCGAGCAGGTCGCTGGGGCGGTGCCCGGACTTCAGCGCGACGCTGACGAGTCCGCGTCCCCGCTCTCCGGCCGTCTCAAGGTGCGGGTCGGCGGGCACACGATCACGTACCGCGGCGCGGCGCGGGCCGCCGCGCGGGGCGACGGTTCCTTCGCGATCGAGGGCGAGGGCGTGGAGGTGCGGGGCGGCGGCTCCGTGAAGCTCTCGCTCTCGGTGCGGCTCGCCCCCTCCGAGGACGGGACCGGGACCCGGTTGGTCTTCTCCGGCACGGGTGCGGGGGAGGGGCGCGTCACCGAAAGTTCTCCACAGGCTGTGGAGGGCGCGGTGCGGCGGCTGCTTGAGCGGTTTGCGGAGGGGTTGGGGCGGGGGGCCGAGGAGCCCGCGCCTGAGCCTGTGGTGCCTGAGGTCGAGACCGTCGAGGAGGCCTCCGTCTTCGAGACGGAGGTGCCGCCGTCGTCGTTCGACGAGGACGTCGACGTAGACGTCGAGGACATCCTGGTGCCGCCCGCGGAGGCGGCGCATGCTCGGCGGACGATGATCGGGCGCAGCGCGGAGGAGGTCGACCACGCGCCGCCCCGGGGGCGGTACGCGCCCGCGCCTGCGGCGGAGGCGATGTCGACCTCCGCCAAGCTGCGGTGGGCTGCGCCCGCGGCGGCGGTGGTGCTGGCCTCGGCGATCGTGGTGGGCCGAGCGCTACGGCGCAGGCGCTGAAGCCTTGCGCACCGTCATCACCGGCTCCGCCGAGTTCGTCCTCAAACGCCGGACGGGCTGAGAATCAGCCCCTCCGGCGTTTGAGGAGCGGGGTCTGGGGCGGAGCCCCAGGTAGGCCCGGGGCGCAGGCACGGTTTTCGGGAAGGGGCGGGGTTGGGGAAATGTCCCTGCCCGTAGGGTCGACCCCGTGAGTAGCGAAGAAGACGTGACACTGACCGCGGGTGACGCGGAAGTTACCGTGCAGGCGGGGAACGGCTGCCGGGTCGGGAGCCTCAAGGTCGGCGGGATCGAACTGCTGAGGCAAGGGCACCGCTACGGCTGCTTCCCCATGGCCCCCTGGGCCGGCCGCATCCGCGAGGGGAAATTCCGCAACGGCGGCACCCTCCACCAGATGCCCCTCAACTCCCCGCCCCACGCCATCCACGGCTTCGCCAGGGACGCGGCATGGCGCACCGCCCGCGCGGGGAAGACGGAGGCCGCCTTCACGTACGACCTCACCGACCCGTGGCCCTACGAAGGCCGCGTCACGCAGATCATCGACCTCACCGAGGACTCCCTCACCCTCACCCTCGGCATCGAGACGTACGGAGACTCCTTCCCCGCCCAGGCGGGCTGGCACCCGTGGTTCAACCGCAGCCTCGGGGGCGACGGCGTACGCGTCGACTTCACCCCCTCCTGGCAGGAGGAGCGCGGCGACGACCACCTCCCCACCGGCAACCGCATCGCCCCCACCCCCGGCCCCTGGGACGACTGCTTCGGCATGCCCGACGGCGTCGACGTCACCCTCACCTGGCCGGAGCAGATCGAGCTCACGGTGAAGAGCCGCGAGCAGTGGGCCGTCGTCTACGACGAGCAGGAAGCCGCCGTGTGCGTCGAGCCGCAGACCGGCCCGCCGGACGGGCTCAACACCCTGCCCCGCCTCGTCACCCCCATCGACCCCCTGGAGACGTCGACGACCTGGACCTGGACGCGGCTCTGAGCTCCTTGACGCGGCTTTAAGCTGACAGGCATGACTGACGACGTACGTGGCGCGCTGCTGCAGCAGATCAAGGACAAGGCCGTGGTGCACGGCAAGGTGACCCTCTCCTCGGGGATGGAAGCCGATTACTACATCGACCTGCGCCGCATCACCCTCGACGGCGAGGCGGCCCCCCTGGTCGGCCAGGTGCTTCTCGACCTCACCGCCGACCTCGACTTCGACGCCGTGGGCGGCCTCACCATGGGCGCCGACCCCGTCGCCGGCGCGATGCTGCACGCCTCCGCCGCGCGGGGCAAGCGCCTCGACGCCTTCGTCGTGCGCAAGGCCGCCAAGGCGCACGGCATGCAGCGCCGCGTCGAGGGCCCGGACATCAAGGGGCGCCGCGTTCTCGTCGTCGAGGACACCTCCACCACCGGTGGCTCCCCGCTCACCGCCGTCGAGGCCGTGCGCGAGGCAGGCGCCGAGGTGGTCGGCGTCGCGACCATCGTGGACCGTGCCACCGGGGCGGGCGAGAAGATCACCGAGGGCGCCGGGGTGCCGTACCTCTTCGCGTACTCCAAGGACGACCTCGGCCTGGACTAGAGGGCCGATCCGGAACACCTTCGGCTCCGCGGGCGGAGCCGTCCGGCAAGTCTGGAAAGATGGGGGCGACGATGACGTCGCCCCCTTAGGTCAGGGCCAAGCACACACCCGCACATCACAAGGAGCGGACACATGCCCATCGCAACCCCCGAGGTCTACGCCGAGATGCTCGACCGGGCGAAGGCAGGCAAGTTCGCCTACCCGGCCATCAACGTGACCTCCTCGCAGACGCTGCACGCCGCACTGCGCGGCTTCGCGGAGGCCGAGAGCGACGGCATCATCCAGATCTCCACCGGTGGTGCGGAGTTCCTGGGCGGCCAGCACAGCAAGGACATGGTGACGGGCGCCGTGGCCCTCGCCGAGTTCGCGCACATCGTCGCCGCGAAGTACGACATCACCGTCGCCCTTCACACCGACCACTGCCCCAAGGACAAGCTGGACACGTACGTCCGTCCGCTGATCGACGTCTCCGCCGAGCGCGTCAAGGCCGGTCGTAACCCGCTCTTCCAGTCGCACATGTGGGACGGCTCCGCCGAGACCCTCGCCGACAACCTGGCCATCGGCCAGGAGCTGCTCGCGAAGGCCGCCGCCGCGAAGATCATCCTTGAGGTCGAGATCACCCCGACCGGTGGCGAGGAGGACGGCGTCACGCACGAGATCAACGACGAGCTCTACACGACCGTCGACGACGCGCTGCGTACGGCCGAGGCGCTCGGCCTCGGCGAGAAGGGCCGTTACCTGCTCGCCGCCTCCTTCGGCAACGTCCACGGCGTCTACAAGCCGGGCAACGTCGTCCTGCGCCCCGAGCTCCTCAAGGACCTCCAGGAGGGCGTCAGCGCCAAGTACGGCAAGACGGCGGGCTCGCAGCCGTTCGACTTCGTCTTCCACGGCGGCTCCGGCTCCACGGCCGAGGAGATCGCGACCGCGCTCGAGAACGGCGTCGTGAAGATGAACCTCGACACGGACACGCAGTACGCCTTCACGCGTCCCGTCGCGGACCACATGTTCAAGAACTACGACGGCGTCCTGAAGGTCGACGGCGAGGTCGGCTCGAAGAAGACGTACGACCCCCGCACCTGGGGCAAGGCCGCCGAGGCGGGCATGGCCAAGCGCGTCACGGAGGCGTGCGGCAACCTGCGCTCCTCGGGCACGAAGCTGAAGTAAGGACCGCTGGTCCGGCTCAAGGGCCCGGTATCCCGTTCCAGGACGGGGTACCGGGCCCTTCGCGCTGCGCGATGGCGCAGACTGGAACCCATGGCCATTCACAAGGATCTGCTCGGGGGACCGCCCCCGACCCACCTGCCCGACGACCCGGAGCCGCGCGAGCTCCTCGCGAACGGCGCGGCACCCGCCGACGTCGCCGCGAAGTACCCCACATCCTCGCTCGCCTGGGCGCAGCTCGCCGACGAGGCGTTCGAGCGCGGCAGCGTCGTCGAGTCGTACGCGTACGCCCGCACCGGCTACCACCGCGGCCTCGACTCGCTGCGCCGGGCCGGCTGGAAGGGCCACGGCCCGGTGCCGTGGGAGCACGAGCCGAACCGCGGCTTCCTGCGCGCCCTGCACGGGCTCGCCCGCGCCGCGCAGTCGATCGGTGAGCAGGAGGAGTACGAGCGCTGCTCGGGCTTCCTGCGGGACTCCTCCCAGACGGCGGCGGCCACCCTGGGTTAGCCCCCGGATACGTACGTGACCTGCCTGGACGCCGCTGTGACCAGGCAGGTCTTGCCGTTTCGTGGGATGTTGCGGAGGATGCCGGTGGGGACCGGGGCCCCCGTGTCGGTAACGGCAGGGGCGGACCGCTACCCGGAGTACGTATCAAGGAGATCGCGATGTCCCAAGAGGCGGACACCCCGAACCTCGACTTCGCAGGAACCACCCCTTACGAGGACTACGTCCAGGCGGACGTCCTCACGCACCTCCAGCACCTGCGCTCGGACGACCCCGGAGAGATGGTCTTCCTGGTCACCACCCAGGTGATGGAGCTGTGGTTCACGGTCATCGTGCACGAGTGGGAGACCGCGTCGCACGCTCTGCGCCGCGACGACATCCCCACCGCCGTGGCCGCGCTCAAGCGCAGCCTGCGCGAGCTGGAGGCGCTGAACGCCTCCTGGCGCCCGCTCGCCCAGCTGACCCCCGGGCAGTTCAACTCCTACCGTTCCGCGCTCGGCGAGGGATCCGGATTCCAGTCCGCGATGTACCGCCGCATGGAGTTCCTGCTCGGCGACAAGTCCGCGTCCATGCTGGTGCCGCACCGGGGCGCGCCGCGCGTCCACGCGGAGCTGGAGAAGGCGCTCCAGGAGCCGAGCCTGTACGACGAGGTCCTCGCCCTGCTCGCCCGCCGCGGCCACGCCGTACCGGCCGCCGTGCTGCAGCGTGACCTGACGCAGAAGTACGAGCCGTCGCCCGAGGTCGAGAAGGTGTGGACCGACCTCTACTCCGGCGACGAGCACGACGAACTCGCCCGCCTGGGCGAGGTGTTGACGGACGTCGCCGAGCTGGTGTGGCGCTGGCGCAACGACCACCTGGTGGCGACCCGGCGCGCGATGGGCTCCAAGACGGGCACGGGCGGCTCGGCCGGCGTGGCCTGGCTGGAGAAGCGCGCGACGAAGAACGTCTTCCCCGAGCTGTGGACTGCGAGGAGCCATGTCTGACTCGGATCTCCAGGCGCAAGCGGCAAAGAAGGACGCCGAGGATGAACTCCGGGGAAAGAGAGGGGAGTTCGTCCTGGACGACACCGTCTACCTGGACGGCAACTCGCTGGGCGCGCTGCCCGCCGTCGTCCAGGAGCGGGTCGCGGACGTCATCTCCCGGCAGTGGGGAAAGCTGCGCATCCGCTCCTGGGACGAGAGCGGCTGGTGGACCGCGCCCGAGCGCATCGGTGACCGCATAGCCCCCCTCGTGGGCGCGGCCCCGGGCCAGATCGTCGTCGGCGACTCCACGAGCGTGAACGTCTTCAAGGCGCTGGTCGCCGCGGTACGCATGGTCCGTGACTCGGGCGAGGGGCGCGACGAGATCGTCGTTGACGCGACGACCTTCCCCACGGACGGGTACATCGCCCAGTCCGCGGCGCGGATGACGGGGTGCACTCTGGTGCCGGTCACGCCGGCGGAGGTGCCCGGTGTCCTCGGCCCGCGCACGGCGGTCGTCCTGCTCAACCACGCCGACTACCGCACGGGGCGGCTGCACGACCTGCCCGGCCTGACGGCGGCCGTGCACGACGCGGGCGCGCTCGTGGTGTGGGACCTGTGCCACACCGCCGGTGCGCTGCCCGTCGGGCTCGACGCGCACGGCGTGGACCTCGCGGTCGGGTGCACCTACAAGTACCTGAACGGGGGGCCCGGCTCACCTGCCTACATCTACGTACGGGCGGATCTGCAGGCGCGCTTCGACTCCCCGCTGCCCGGCTGGAACTCGCACGCCGAGCCCTTCGGGATGCGGCCGGAGTTCGAGGCGGCGCAGGGCGCCGTGCGGGGCCGGGTCGGTACGCCCGACATCCTGTCGATGCTGGCGCTCGACGCGGCGCTCGACGTCTGGGACGGGGTGTCCATCGAGGCGGTGAGGGCCAAGTCCCTCGCGCTGACGGACTTCTTCGTCGACTGCGTGACGGCCTACGTCCCCGAGGGCCGGGTCGATGTGCTCACCCCGGCCGCGCACGGGCAGCGCGGCAGCCAGGTCGCGCTGCGGTCCGAGGACGCGGGTGACGTCATGCGGCGCCTGGTCGAGCAGGGCGTCGTCGGGGACTTCCGGGCGCCGGACGTGCTGAGGTTCGGCTTCACGCCGCTGTACGTCGGCTTCGCCGATGTGGAGCGGGCGGCGGGGGTGCTCGCGCGGACGTTGGGTGAGCCTGCGGGGTAACATCCCGCCGTTCGCCGGACGGGCTGAAGATTCAGCCCGTCCGGCGATTGAGGACGAACTCGGCGAAGCCGGTGATCAACGGTCGCCACTGGCGGCGGAGCCGGTGTCGGGAAGGGGTGGGGTAGGGGAAGATCAACAGACCAGCAGTCCCACGCACCCCGCAGAGAGGTTGTCGCATGCCGGACGACGCCGACGCCGTGGCCCGCGATGCCGCCGAGGCCGACGCCGCCTTCTCACACCCCGCGGTGACGCCCGACGCCACCGCCGCGTACGGCGAACACCCTGACCAGGTGGTCGACTTCTACCAGCCCCGGATCACTACGGAGACCCCCGCGCCCCTCGTCGTCGTCCTGCACGGCGGCGCCTGGCGCGCCCCGTACGACCGGCAGCACCTCACTCCCTTCGCGGACTTCCTGGCCAGACGGGGCTTCGCGGTGGCCAACGTCGAGTACCGCAGGGGAAGTTCGATCCCCGCCCAGGGGGGCGGCCCCGCCGCGGGGCGCTGGCCCGAGACCTTCGACGACGTCGCCGCCGCTTTCGACGCGCTCCCCGCTCTGGTGGCCGAGCTCCTGCCGTCGGCCGACATCCGCCGCACCGTCGTCACCGGCCACTCCGCCGGCGGTCAGCTCGCCCTCTGGGCCGCCGCCCGGCACGTGCTGCCCACCGGCTCCCCCTGGCGCACCGACCGGCCCGCCCCCTTCCGGGGCGTCGTCGCCCTCGCGCCCATCGCCGACTTCCGCGTCGCGCAGGAGCTGGGTGTCTGCTCGGACGCCGCCCTTCAACTCCTCGGCGGAGAAGGGAAGTTCGACGAGCGGCTCGCGCACGCCGACCCCGCGGCCCTGCTGCCGACGGGCATCGCCACGACCGTCGTCCAGGGGCGTACCGACATCGTCGTGCCGCAGGCGGTCGCCGAGGCGTACGCCGACGCGGCGGCCAAGGCGGGCGAGGTCGTCGGGGTCACACTCCTCGAGGACGTCGGGCACTTCCCGCTGATCGACCCGGCGGCCGACGCCTGTGCGGTGGTGGCGGAGGAGATCGCGCAGCTGGCGTTCTGAGCGTGTGGCTACGGGACCCGGACTCAGACCTCCACAAGGAGCTCCCGTAGCCCCCGGATCACGAAGTTCGGCTTCCGCTCAGGCTCGGCGGCCAGCGTCAGGCCGGGCGCGCGGCGGAGCAACGCACGCAGGGACGCGGCGAGTTCGATGCGGGCCAGGGGTGCGCCGATGCAGTAGTGGATGCCCGCGCTGAAGGAGATGTGCGGGTTCTCGGCTCGGGCGAGGTCCAGTTCGGCGGGGGCGGTGAACACCGCCGGGTCGTGGTTCGCGGAGCCGAAGAGGAGAGCGACCTCGCTGCCGCGCGGGATCACGGTGCCGTCGACCTCGATGTCGTCCAGGACCCACCGCTCGAAGAGCTGCAGCGGAGTGTCGTACCGCATCAACTCCTCCACGGCGGTGGGGACCAGACCCCCGGGATCCGCGCGCAGGGCCGCCAGTTGTGCCGGATTGCGGAAGAGCGCGTACCAGCCGTTGACGGTTGCGTTGACCGTAGCCTCGTGCCCCGCGTTGAGCAGGAGCACGCACGTGGAGATCATCTCCTGCTCGCTGAGGGACTCACCTTCCTCGTACGCGGCGATGAGCCCGGAGATGAGATCGTCACCGGGCTTCTCGCGTCGCGCGGCGATGAGTTCGCGCAGATACGCCGAGAATGCGAGCGAGGCCCGGACGGCCCGCCCCGCGGTCTCCTCGGACGGGTTCAGCTCGTACATTCCGCAGATGTCGGCCGACCAGGGCCGCAGCTGGTCCCGGTCGCTCTCGGGGATGCCCAGCATCTGGGCGATCACCGCCACGGGCAGCGGCTCGGCGACGCGTGCGGCGAGGTCACCGCCCCCGTCGGCCACCAGCTCCCGCACGAGCCGGTCGGCCAACTCCTCGACGTACGGCCTGAGTTGCTCGACCGTGCGGGGCGTGAAGGCCTTCGACACCAGGCGCCGGATGCGGGTGTGGGTCGGCGCCTCCAGGTCGAGCATGCCGTTGTCGTTCAGGACGTGGAACGGCTCGTGCTCGGGCGGCGGCGCCTGCCTCCCGAACTCCTCGTGGGTGAAGCGGTGCAGATAGGTCCGCCCGAGCCGCCGGTCCCTGAGCAGCGCCGATACGTCGGCGTGGTGCGGGATCAGCCACTGGTCGGTCGGCTCGAAGTAGTGCACACGGCCGGCTGCCCGCAGTTGTGCGTAGGCCGGGTAGGGGTCGGCGACGAACTCCGGTGACCAGGGGGCGAAGGGAGCGGTGGGGCTGTCCATGCAGGGACGCTATGCGCTGTCGGCCGGGTCGGAAAGGGGCCCGCACCGCTCGTGCTCGTCGGACGGGGTCCGGCGTCGACAGTCGAAGCCGGTGGTCGGGGTCAGCCCGGCGTGACCAGCCTTGCCTCGTACGCGAACACCGCCGCCTGCGTGCGGTCCCGCAGCCCCAGTTTCACCAGGATGCGGCTCACGTGGGTCTTGATCGTGGACTCGGCGACGACGAGGCGCGAGGCGATCTCCGAGTTGGAGAGCCCCTGCGCGATGAGCACCAGGACCTCCGTCTCGCGCTCGGTGAGCTCGCCGTACTGCTGTGCCTGGACCGTCGCCGAGAGGCGAGGCGTCTCGCCCAGTTTCGAGAACTCCGTGATGAGGCGTCGCGTCACGGACGGGGCGAGCAGGGCCTCGCCCGCCGCCACCACCTTGACGCCGTCCGCGAGTTGGCGTGCCGACGCGTCCTTCAGGAGGAAGCCGGACGCGCCCGCGCGCAGCGCCTGGTAGACGTACTCGTCGAGGTCGAACGTGGTGAGGACGAGGACCTTCGACGTGACGTCGGCCGCGACGATCTCGCGGGTCGCCTCGATGCCG
The DNA here is from genome assembly GCF_039533825.1 of Streptomyces rectiviolaceus. Lineage (NCBI taxonomy): Bacteria > Bacillati > Actinomycetota > Actinomycetes > Kitasatosporales > Streptomycetaceae > Streptomyces > Streptomyces rectiviolaceus. Next base: position 10,481 of record NZ_BAAAUG010000026.1, on the reverse strand, counting down.
TTCAGGACGGGCATGCGGATGTCCATCAGGACGACGTCCGGGGTGAGCTCGCGGACGCGGTCGACCGCCTCGCGGCCGTTGACCGCCTCTCCGACGACCTCGATGTCCGGCATCGCGTTCAGCAGGACGGAGAAGCCTTCGCGGACCATCATCTGGTCGTCGGCGATCAGTACGCGGATCGTCATTCCTGGCCTCCGGTGGGTTCCGAGGCGGACGCGACCGGCAGGAAGACGGTGACTTCGTAGCCGCCGTCGGCGGTCTCCTCGGTCGTCATCTCGCCGTCCAGCATCGTGACACGCTCGCGCATGCCGGTGATGCCGTGGCCCGCTCCGGGGGAGGGCTTGACCAGGCCGGTCGCGGGCCCGTTGACGATGCGCAGGCCCAGGCCGCCGAGGACGTAGCCGACCTCGACGCGGGCCGTGGCGCCGGGTGCGTGGCGCAGGGTGTTGCTCAGCGCCTCCTGGACGATGCGGTACGCGGAGAGCTCGACGCCCTGCGGGAGTTCGCGGACCGCGCCGGTGATCACCTTCTCGACGTCGAGTCCGGTCTCGCTCACGTTCGCGATGAGCCGGTCGAGGTCGGCGAGCGTGGGCTGCGGGGCGTCCGGTGCCTCGTAGTCCTCGGCGCGTACGACACCGAGGACGCGGCGCAGCTCCGTCAGCGCGGCCACGGCGTTCTCGCGGATCGTGACGAACGCCTGCTCCAGCTCGGGCGGCGGGTTCTCCACGCGGTAGGGCGCGGCCTCCGCCTGGATGGCGACCACCGACATGTGGTGCGCGACCACGTCGTGCAGCTCGCGCGCGATGGTGGTCCGCTCTTCGAGCAGTGTCCGCTTGTCGCGCTCGATGGCGGTGACCGTCCGCTGGACGGTGACCTCGCGCTGTGCCTCGCGGCGGATGTGCACGAGGGAGGCGGCGAGGAGGGCGAGCGCGGAGAAGAAGAGCATCTGCGGGGTGTCCGTGCCGTAGTAGCCCGCGCCGAGGAAGACCTCGGCGCCGACGCCGTACAGCGCGGTGCCGAACCACATCCACGCGGCGGTGCGGGGGCGGGTCCGCAGGGCGATCACCGTCATGACGGTGAGGTGCGCGAGGAACGCGGCCGGGGTCCACGGCCAGCCGTCCCAATGGCCGCCGAGTACGCCGGTGAAGGGCGTGCTCACGATCGAGATCCACCAGGCGCCGACCGGCCTGAGCAGGGTCATGAGGACGGCGGCGGCCGGGACGAGGCCGGTGATCATGAATTCGAGGCCGCTGCCGGAGTCCACCGTGTACGCGAGGGCGAGGGTGAAGAAGGTGGCGGTCATGACCGCGGCGTGCGGGGTCCAGCCGGCGTACTGGCGTATGCGGGCGGGAAGCCGCCGGGTCAGCGGGCCGTCCGTACGCATCGTGGGCAGCGGTCGGTAGGCGAAGGCATCCCGGAAGAGGTCCTGCCGGAGCCCCCCGAGAGCATCCATGGCCATACGGAACTCCGGGCTGCGGTTGCTGCCGGGGGCGGTCTTGGTCGCGTCAGTCACGCTTACGAAGGTACGTGTGAGGGGTCGGGGGGGTCGTCCCCTCAGGGACGGGTTCTGCGGGGTCCGTCGCAGGTACTACACGGGGTGACCGGACGGCTGCGGGGCTGGTCCGTCTTGGGGGCGGGGCGGCGGGCGGTTTGTTGGCCGGGGTGCGGTGCGGGTTCGTCTGTGGGTGCGGTGCCGCGCCGGTATGTCCGTCCTCGCTATCGTCCGGTGACCGCAGGGCTACTTCGGCCCCGGAGCGCCGCGAACCGTGCTCCGGGCGGACATACCGCCACGTCCCCTCGGGTGTGCTGTCGGCTGCAGGCGCGTGCGTGCGGCGGCGCGGTCCGCCTGTGGGTGCGGTGCCGCGCCGGTATGTCCGTCCTCGCTATCGTCCGGTGGCCGCGGGGCTGCTTCGGCTCCGGAGCGCCGCGAACCGTGCTCCGGGCGGACATACCGGCCCGTCCCCTCGCGAGCGTCGCCGACTGCGGGTCGATGGGGCCGCCCTCCCACCGACCCACCCCGCCCGCACACGCCGTGTCGCAGCCCCCACCCGCAGTGCTGTACGCGTCCTCCCGCCCACCTCATCCGCTCACCCCCTTGTGTCGCAGCCCCCCCACCCGCGCTGCTGTACGCGTCCTCCCGCCCACCTCATCCGCTCACCCCCTTGTGTCGCAGCCCTCCACCCGCGCTGCT